>JAEZFH010000427.1 GCA_023437885.1 Bacillota bacterium
AAACGGATGAAGCCAAGGAGATGGTGCACCTCATTCCCCACATTCTTATTTACACGAAACATCGTGTTTACGACCTCATTGCTTAAGTGCTCCGTAATCCTGGCTCCAACGGCAAAGCCAAGAATTAAAAACCGGTAGATCAAATCCGCCTTGCCGGTATAATCAGATAATGCTGTGCGGCATACCATCTCGTAAACCTCTGTCGATATCTTCTCCCGAATGGACCTTGCCACCTTATATGCCAATTCCGGGTCTGTATCCGCTACCACATACTCGGCAAATAGCTCAATATTGGAGTATTTGCTTCCTTCACTCTTTTCCTCGATCTTAATATTGGCATGCCCCAGCCTGGAGCTCCAGGCCTGATATATCGCAGTAAAAATCCCATCCATACTATTATCGCATAGATAAATTCTCTTTGTATCCATTCTTACCAACTCCCAAACTATTACACATTCGCCAATTGGATTGCAAGAGACGGCTCCGGACGGAAATTAACATCATCAAATAAGGATAGCTGCTGATAAGTAATGTCCTTATCAATGCCTAAGGGCACCTGATCCTTCAATGCCACCAGCTGTCTGGTAATAAAATTCTCCTCAATCCGTACCGGATACATCATTCTTCCGCTGCAGGTAATAAAATAAATGGCACGCTTAAGCACGATGCCCATTCGCTTTAAATCTTTATAATCAAGTACAGCACTTTTTCTGGCCATAATGATCCGCTGTGCCGAATTCGTACCGATTCCCGGTACCCGCAGCAGGGTATAATAATCCGCTTTATTTATCTCCACCGGAAACAATTCCAGATGCCGCAGCGCCCAATCGCACTTCGGGTCCAAAAGAATATTAAAATTCGGATGTTGGTCGTCCAGCAGCTCCCTGGTCTGAAAACCGTAAAAACGAAGCAGCCAGTCCGCCTGATACAGACGGTGCTCCCGGAGCAGCGGCGGTCCCGCCTCGGTGGAAGGCAGCCTGCTATCCTGATTTACATTCATAAATGCTGAATAAAACACTCTCTTCAAATCAAAATTGCCGTATAACGCTTCCGCCACCGACATGATCTGGTAATCACTCTCCTGGGTGGCACCCACAATCATCTGAGTACTTTGGCCGGCCGGAACAAAATTACGGTTAATCAAGGGCTTCTTCTGGTATGGTGCAATTCCGGTATGTGAGGTTATGATCTCCTTGATATCATGATCCCTTTCTGTGCCCAGGAGTTTCCCTGGCTCCGTCCCTCCCAGAAGCCTGGGTCCATTCTGAAAATCCGGCAAGCCAAGGTGTTCTCTGTTCTTCTTTCTTCCAAGCTGTATCTGCCGGATCGGCTTCAGGATATTCTTACGGCTCTTGTGAGGTGCCAGGTCACGAAGGCTGTCGGCGGTCGGCAGCTCCAGATTAATACTCATACGATCCGTATACCAGCCCAGCATCTCAATCAGCGCAGGGTCAGCTCCCGGTATTGCCTTACAATGTATATATCCGTTAAAATGATGCACCTCCCGAAGCAGACGCAGTGATTCCAGAATCAGTTCCATCGTGTGATTCGGGGAGTGCAATATTCCTGAGCTTAAAAATAAGCCTTCAATATAATTCCTGCGGTAAAACTCCATCGTCAGTTCGCTGAGCTCCTGAGGAGTGAAAGAGGCGCGGACCACATCGTTCGAGGAACGGTTCGCACAGTATTTGCAATCAAATATGCACTCATTCGTGTATAAAATCTTCAATAGGGAAATGCATCTGGCATCGGCAGAAAAGCTGTGACAGATACCGCATGCTACACTGTTGCCCATACTTGACCCATTGCCCTTTCGGTCAACACCGCTGGAGGTACAGGCTACGTCATACTTTGCTGCATCCGATAAAACCTCAAGCTTACGCTGAAGCGACATGTTCTCTTGAATAACCATATACCCACACCTCTATTATCAAACATTTGTTCTGTTTTTATTCTATCAAATCCACTTCTTTTTGTCAATATTCTTCAAACATTTGTTCTGACATATTCTGATGTACGGTTACCGCTTCCTTATTCTTGTCGCAGGATCAGCCGGACTGCTGTCTTTTTCTCTTGCTAACCACCAAAGCAATGGAGATAATTGCTGCCGTCAAAGGCAGCTGCATTCAGCCAAAATAAAAAGGTATTTATATTCAGCATCCGGTTGCTGTTTGTCAGATACCCGGCAAGGATAACAGCGGCAAGATAAATCAGCACAAATACCAGATTGGCCAAAATCAGTTTCCTAGTGAAGCGCGTCATAAAACGTAATGACATTTGCCATTATTTTTTATTTACAGTACATACTAAACCATGGAACGGATGAAACGCAAAAGAGCAGCCGCAATGGGCCGCTCCTCTGTTCTATCTTATCTGACTACAAGCCTTATTAAATTCCCTATCTGCCGTTAACTTCTCCCCAGCTCCCGCAGTTCATCCGCATACCACACAATAACGTCCTGAAGACGATATAGCTCAGATTCCTTACTGCTTCTTCGCCAGCATTCCTTATAATGATAGAACCAGTTCTCCAAACTTTGTGCCAGTCCGTCCAGCTCCCTATAGGTTATCTTCCCGGTCTGACCCGCAGTCCCGGACAGAAAACTTCCGATCCTGTTAAAAGTCATCATACCTTCCGCAGCAAGAATATAGGCTTGAACCAAATACCGTACTTGATCTGACAGGGCAGGAATGCTTTGATAAAGCTTGCCCACCAGCTCCTGCAGACTGTGGTTGGCCTCCTCTGCCCTGCTAAAATCCAGGGAAGCAAGATACTGCACTCTCTCATCCAAGGAACTTCCTTTTTTCTCCATCTCCTGGTAACGGATGATATGATACCACTCGAAGACACTATACTGTGCTAAGGAGGATATCAGCTCAACAAATTCCTCAGCAGCATCACCGAATTCCAATCTTGAAATCTGCCGGTTGATCTCCTCTCTCTTAAGGATCTCATGATTCCAGGAGAACGCCGCTCCATAAATTATTCCGGTTGTACTGAACTCCGGAGGATTGATATGACCGAAATCTCCCCAATCCGTATTCAGGAGTCCGATTGCCTGGTATTTATGTGCGTAGGTGCACATCCGTCGAATATTCTCATAGGAACTCTCCATCAAGGGTATAAACTGGTTCCAGCCGCCCACACCCGGACACAGGTATTGGGTAGCCCCTGCCTGATGGAGCAGACGGGCATTATCCTCACTCTGCCCGGGATCATATCCCCAGTTCAGACAGATAGTCTCCTCCGGCAACTCTTTAATCGCCTCGGGAAAACCGCAGATAATGTCTCCCCAGAACATGGGGCGTTTCCCCTTCGACAACAGATATTCACATAACTCTTTCACATATTTTATATAAATTGTGTCCGTTCCCTGCTGCTGCGCCACTTCCCTGGCTCTTCCCTTGCCAAGATCAAACGCTTCATCCGCGCAGAGATTAAACTGATCGGAAGTGAACAATACAAGAAATTCATCGATCAGGCTCTTGATCAACGGCAGGCTCCGTTCATTGGTAACATCAATCGTATGGTGCATCATCCGGTCATCAAAGGAAAAAGGCTGCTTATCCGAATCCGGCAGTTCACAAAGCGGTGCATAAGTCTTGGTGCTAAGGAGCTTGTGCAGATGTCCGAAGGTAGAAAGCGACGGAACCAGCTCTATATGAAGACTACGGCAATAAGCATCCAATTCAAGAATCTCTTCCGCCGTCAGCGGGGTATCATCCCTCCATACCTCACTTAAATTCTTGAATAAAAAGCTATGCTCTATATAAAGCTGTAATTGGTTAATTTTATAGTAGCTGAGCTTATCTGCCAATGTCTTCAGATACGCAAGGGTCGGAATTCTTCCCCTGGTCACGTCAAAGTAATAGCCCCGATTAACGATATCCGGATAATCCCGAATTTGCAGATGCGGCAAGCATGCACCCTCCTGGACAAGAAGCTGCCGCAGCGTCTGTATCCCGTACAGAATGCCGGCAGAGCTTCCTCCGCGGATTTGTATTCCGTCCGTATCAATGGACAGAATATATTCCTCCCTGTTCAGACCTGTATCCTGACTCAGGTGAATATTACTCTCCTTCGTTTCCCCTCTGGTAATCATTAGGGTATAACCCAGCTTGTTCTTCAGTTCCTCCTGCAAAATAACTGCATGATGGAATACCTCCCTGTCACAGGAAGGATCTATCATAATCCGCTTCTGATAAGTGATGGTAAAATAACCCGATTTTTGTTCTAAGCATTGTGGTTTTGGTAAAATGTACATTGATTGCCTCACTTTCTTAATCTGATTTGTCCAGTCCATAGGTCAACAGCACTGTCACTTACTATTATCTCAAAAATTCCCGGTTCTGCAATGTATTTCATTTCATCATTCCAATAAGACAGCTTTTCCTCATTCAGTACAAGAACTCCCTCTACCGTCCCGCCTGCCGGTACCCACAGCTTGCCAAAGTCCTTCAACTCTCTCACTCTCCGTGTAACCGTAGCTTGCACGTCCCTCAGATAAAGCTGGGGAACCGTATATGCATCCATACTGCCGGTATTGGTAACCGTGAAGCTGATTCTGATACCGGCTTCTTCCAATTCCGAAGCTGTAAATTCCTCTTTGTCAATACGAAAATCATCATACCGGAAGCTTGTATAGCTCAGTCCGTAACCAAAGGGATATAAGGGCTCTCTGCCCACATCATAGTAGTTCCGGGCTTTATAGGAGGTTTTATGATTATAGTATACCGGCAATTGTCCGGTGTGGCGCGGTATGGATACCGGAAGCCGCCCGCTTGGATTCTCTGCTCCGCATAAAAGCCGGGCGATTGCCTGGCCTCCCCAGGGTCCGTTATAGAAACTGCATAGCATTCCGTCGGAAAGCTCGGCTGCCTCTGTCACAGCATAGGGCCGTCCCTGCAGCAGCACCGTTATTATCCTGCTGCCGGTTTCCGATACTGCCTTTATCAGCTCCTGCTGCCTCCCCGGAAGCTCCAGATTGGCGCAGTCAACACCCTCTCCGCAGTCCATGGATATCTTTCCTCGGGACATCACCGCACCGTTCTTATCAAAGTCCGCTTCACCAAAACGGCTGGAGGAGCCGCCAAGCACCAGAATCGTTAGATCGCTGGAGGAGGCAAGCCTTAGAGCTTCTGAAAACTCCTCCTGACTGCCGTCAAACAGACCGCAGCCGCGGCTGTATCGAAGCTCCACCTTCGCACCTGCTTCCCGGATCATATTCTGAAGTCCCCGCAGGACAGTAATTCCTTCTCCTTCCCGAAGAGGCGGGGTATAATCTCCCAGCTGATGATAGATCTCATCGGCATTCGGCCCGATTACAGCGATGGAACGAAGCTTGTTTAGCTCGAGGGGTAGAATATGATCCTTATTCTTAAGGAGCACTGCGGATTCCGCTGCAAGCCGGTAGGATTGGGGATGGCTGTCGACGGAGTACTCCGTGATACCTTTATTCTCATCCAAATACGGCTGTTCGAACAAGCCAAGCTCAAATTTGAGCATCAGTACCCGAAGCACTGCCTGGTCCAGCTCCTGCATGGTGACCAGTCCGCGATTGACCGCCTCATCCAGCAAGCCAAAACCTTCATCCCACAGACCTACATCCACTCCTGCCTTCAAAGCGGTTGCTCCGGATACTACCCCGTCACCGGTCATAGAATCCAACCGATCAATCGCAACCCCGTCCGACATCACAATCCCGGAAAAGCCCATTTCCTCTCGAAGAACTTTTGTAAGAAGCCAGTGGCTTGCATGGCAGGGAACGCCGTCAATCTCATTATAGGCGGCCATAACTCCCTTTACTCCGGCATCCACACACGACTTCACTGCCGGCAGATGTATCTCCCGCAGCTCTCTCTCTCCGATTCTGGCCGCACTCGCATTAATTCCGCCGGTTCCTTCTCCCTGTGCACAATAATGCTTGGCAACTACAGCCACTCCCTTCTTCTGCATACCGGTTACCGCTGCTTTGGCAAACTCTGATGCCAGATAGGGGTCTTCCCCGAAGCATTCCTCACTTCTGCCCCAACGCGGATCCCGAAGAATATCCAGTGTGGATATAAGTGCCAGATCAACCCCCATTTGCTTTAGCTGATCCGCACATACCTCATAAGCCTCCTCCAGCAGCTCTGGGTGAAAGCTCGCACCGGAGCAGAGATTTACCGGAAGCAGATAGCCCTCCAGCGCCTGGTGTCCATGAGGACATTCACTGCTTAAGAGCATGGGTATTCCCAGTCTGGAATTCTCTATAACATATCTCTGCACCTGGTTGTAGGTCTTAACTGCCAGCCTTCCTGCCAATCCGTTCTCATAATTCTTGCCTGACCAGGGATCTGCCCGGTACAGTCCGTACAGCACTCCAAGACCACTGTATTTTTCCACTTCCTCCTTAAAC
>JAEZFH010000450.1 GCA_023437885.1 Bacillota bacterium
ACCTTAAATAGGAATTTTGCAAGAGAAATTCTTTGACTGGCGAACACTTTTTGCGGATATGTCCTTGTACGAAAGACAAATGTATCGTATCAATGATGTGATATGGAGGCAAAAGGAAGGATTGACAGTGATTTTGAAAAGAATGCCAATGCAGATAGTATAGCAGGAAATGTTCGAAGGAAAAACGGAAGCCGGCATTCCCGCAAAACAGTAAATCAGCGGGAATGTTTCCGGTCATTGATATAATCGGTTGGTGTGAAGCCGTAAAATTTTTTGAAGACCGCATTAAAATGCTTGGAGCTGGCGAAGCCGGTCTTTTCTGCGATAACATAGATTTTCTCGCTCGGGTTGCTTTTCAGAAGAAGGAGAGCTTGTTCCATCCGGATTCTTGTTAAGAATTTGGTATAGGGCTCACCGATATTACGGTGGAACAGATCACTCAGATAGCTGGGGTTCACCTTTAGGCTGTCTGCGATTATAGCCAGGCTGATGGGCTCATTATAATGGGTGCAGATGAATTCCTTTGCATTCTCAACGATATGCATGGTCTCGGGAATCAGAGGAGAACCTTCGTTATGATCCAGAAGCTTCAGCATTTTCAGATACAAAGCATGGGTGTTTTCTCTGTCAAAATGATCGGTCTTTATCCCACGGTCAATATTATCCGTTAATTCCCGGAAGGCCGGCTGAATATAGTCTGTGCGGATATTACATTTGTTGACCAGATACCGGAGCAGATAGGTCCCGTACCGGATGATGGCCGCGATACTGATCTCATCCTGGAAAAGGGCAATATACAGGTATAAATCGGTCATCATCTTATTGGTGTTCCTGGAAATAAAATCATGATAGAGTGCATCGCAGATGGTCTTCAATTCATTGAGGAATTTACTCTGGCTCAAATAGTAATTGGGGGCTATGGGAGAAGGGACATTCTTCAGGGTTAATGCCAGGCTCTCTACGGCAGAGGAACAGGAAGAGGAAAGGTTCAGAAAATCATCCACCGAATGGCCAAAGGAAGAGGCAATCTTAAGGGATTCCTTCCTCCAGTAATCGTTCTTTACTTCCTGATAAACGGTGCGGGCCAGAAGGGCAAGCTCATCTGAAGAAGCAGCGGTAAGAAGTAGGAAGACATTGCCCTTATCATCCATGGAATATGGGAGGGAACGAGAGCTGCAGTATTGACGGCACCGCTGGTAAAACTCCAGCTTACAGGAGGAGTTTTCCATACTTTTTCTTTCCTGCAGCAATAAATAAAGTTCATCCAGACATAGCAGCATAAGGCAGGAATAAGCTTTGGCAAAGGAAATATTTCTTTCCTGCAGTGCGTTATAGATATTTTGGATGGATAACTCATTATTGTTTAAAAGTGCGGATAACAGGGCGCAGCAAAGCTCATAATCGGAGCTCTGGTTATAATGGGATGGAGAGGTGCTGCCAACGTCTCGGGAATGAAGCCTGTCAAGATCCGCTTTGATTTTTTGCAGAGTATCCTTCATACTGTCATCACTCAGGGGCTTAAGGAGATAATCGGCAACACCGTAACGTATGGCCGAGCGGGCGTATTCGAATTCGTTATAGCCGGATATAATGACAACCTTGGTCCCCGGAGCGGAGCGGAAGATAAATTTGGAAAGATTAAGGCCGTCCATCTCCGGCATCCGGATATCGGTAATGACTAAATCGAAGTCCTGCTTCTGCAGCAGTTCAACCGCCTCCAGACCGTCACAGGCGATGCCGGTAACGGTAAAGCTCGGACAGATCTCGGACAAATTGGCGTTCAGATACTGTCTCATCAGAGGTTCATCATCTACAATCAGCGTACGGTACATATTATATCTCCATTCTATAATAATGCTATGTTAATAAAAACGCTTCATTTATAATATCATTTCATTTATAATAGCAACTTCATTTTTAATGACACCTCATATATAATAGCACTTCTGGAATCCGGTGCTATGGTGAGACTTCATTTAGAGCAGGATTTATGAGCAAGGAATTAGGCAAGCGGACGATGACTTGTGTTCCTTCGTGTACGGAGGAGCAAAGCTGAAGTCCATACTCATTGCCATACTTAAGCTTAATGCGTTTGTTCACATTAATCAGTCCGATGCTCTCCGAATTGGACATGCCTTCTTCGGAAACCTGCTCCAAAGCGGCAAAGGAAGAAAGCTCATGGTTTAATGAGGTAAGCTTATCCGCCTCGATTCCGGCTCCGTTGTCATGAATATGGATAAGTAGCTTGTCGTCCTCAGCGGTATGATAAATACGTATCACGGAATCACCGCGCTTTGCCTCACAGCCGTGAACAATGGCATTCTCTACGATAGGCTGCAGGGTCAGGGCAGGGATCGGATATTCCATGTATTCCGGAGGAATTAAAATCTCATAATTTAAGCTGTCACCGAATCTGGCTTTCTGTATTCCCAGATAGGAATCTACAATTTCCAGCTCTACGGATAAACTTACATTTTTATCGGCATTCATAATTCCGCGTAAGAAATAGGACAGTTTTTCAATGCTCAGGATGGCGCCTTTGGTATCCTTGCATTTGATCAGCAGACTGATTGTATTCAGGGTATTATACAGAAAATGGGGCTTGATCTGACTGCAAAGGATATTATACTGGGCTTCCTTCTGAAGATATCTGGATTCGTATACCTCCTTGACAAGCTGTGTATTTTCCTCCAGGATTTGCGAGATACGACGGATCATTTTGTTGAAGGATACGGCCAGATAGCCGATTTCATCCCTGTTCCTGACCTGGACCTGCACCGAGAGATCCCCCTCCTGAACCTGTTTCATCAGGTCCACCACATGGAATAGCGGCTGAAAAAACCGGTGGATAAACAAAAATAGAACGGACTCCGCAAGCAACATACTGAATATGGCATAGAGCATAGTCCGGTTTCTTATTACCTTGGAGGCCTTATTCAGCTCCCGGTAGGAATGGATGGCAATGACCTTCAAATCCGTAGCTTCCAGTGAGGCAACATTGATGCTGTACTTCTCATTATTTATTTTTTGTGTATAATTTCCGTCACCTTCAAACTCATTGGACACCAGCGTTTGGATTAGATCAAAATCCTCCAGCTTATTATTTTGATACAGAATGTTCCTGCTTTCATCAACGATGAACAGGGAGCCCTTTTCTCTTAGTTGAACCTGGTCACAGATGGACTTGATACCCGAGTAATCGGCATCTACCTTGATAACAGCCAGTACCTTGGAATTGTCCTCCTTGCTGCGGATACGCTGAGCGATGGAGATCAGCTGGGTCGGTTTATCGCCGAATACCTTCTCGGAATGCACGGGAATGAACACCGGAGTGGACGAAAGCATCGCCTGCCGGTACCAGTTGGTAGTGCGGTAGCCGTTATAGTCCTTCATGTCATAGGGTGTTCTGGTATAGGCATAGAGGTTGTAATCCGTCAGGATGTATACCCGGAGAATTTCACTGCGGGGGAGTGTCATAACGGAGGCGAGAAAGTCTTCGATGGTCCGTTTGCGGTATAGATTAGAGCGCTTGGTCAGATACTCATCCTCCAGCTCCTGCATGATTTCATCATTATAATACGGGGACAGATTCAGCCGGAAGAGCTCTTCCAGATAAGTGTTCACATTAATGCCTACCTGTTCGATGATCTGCTGGGTCTGGCTGAGCGTCTGCTTCATAAAATTTCCTGAATACAGGATATAGCTCAAGGAGGAGATAAGGCTGATAATTGCAATGATCAGAGCGGATATTATAACTAAAAGCTTCTTTTTAAAGCTCCAATCCCTATAGGAAAACAGTTTTTTGTCAGGCATAGTAATCTCCATTCTGCCGCGGCCTGCGAATTAGGGGTCCTGTCCTGTTTAATTACAGTTTGACCTTTCAAATGATAAGCCTGTTGGGACTTAGAGTATAATTATCGTTGGCAAATTAATAAAAAAGGAAGAGACCGAAATCTCTTCCACATCATACAAAAATACCTTATGATTAAGTTGCTGAGACCAAAACGTAAGGAGATTGTATGATGGATA
>JAEZFH010000452.1 GCA_023437885.1 Bacillota bacterium
ATCCCTGCGTGTAATGGATTCCAAAAACAGTCTGCCCATACCGGGATAGGAAAACACGTCTTCAATGAATAAGGAGCCGGTAATCATAAAGGCAATATCATAGCCCATGGAGGAGGCTACCGGAAGCAGGGAATTACGAAAAATATGCCTGGAATACACCTTTTTCTCCGGCACGCCCTTGGACCTGGCCGTAACGACAAAATCAGAATTTTTATAATCAATAATTTCGCTTCTCAGGAACTGAATGGTGCCTGTGGTATAGAGAAGACCGCCGGTCAGAACCGGCAATATCATATGATGCAGACGGCTCAGGTAATAGGACAGGGTTCCCGCAGTCTGCTGCACATCCACGGTCCCTCCCATCGGGAACCACTTCAAACGGAAGGAAAAGAAAAAGATATTCATCAGTCCGAAGATAATAGAAGGCATGGCCAGTGCGACGAAGGTATAGATTGTGACCACCTTATCCACCGGCTTGCCATGGAATCTACCCGACAGCAGACCGAGACTGATTCCGATGATATAGGTTACGAGGGTTGTAGCCAATGCAAGGCGGAAGGTATTTCCTGCTCTCTGCCCAATCAGCTGGGTTACGGGAAGCTTATGCGAAGTACTCTCCCCCAGATCGCCTTGAAGCGCATTGCCGACCCATCTTCCGTATTTTACATACCAGGGGTCATAATAGCCATTCTGCTGCCGCAGCTCCTCGAGCCGTTCCGGCTTCACATTCTGATCAATCTTACCTGTTAAGGCATCTCCGGGCATGAATGTTGCCATAATAAATACTAATAAACTAAGAAAAAATAATTGTGGGATTAAGATTAATAATCTCCTCACCATTGTCTTCCACATAATAAACCTCCATTCTGCCTTCTATGGTAATGCGACAGCATGGCCGTCGTTTATTTTCTTCATATCATAAACCCGATCCTCACTATTGTAATACTCCCGATACCTCTGAGTATACTCCTGTGCCACCTGCTGCCGAAAGCGCTGGGTTTCCTCCCGTTTTGCGGGATCCACATCCGGAATGGCGGCGATCAGTTTCTTTGTGTATATATGTGTGGGATTGCGGTAGATCTCTTCCTTGATTCCCGCCTCCACAAACCGTCCCTTGTGCATGATGGCGATGCTCGTACACATATGCTCCACCACACCAAGATCATGACTGATAAAAAGATAGGATAGCTTGAATTTCTTCTGGATGTCCTTCATGAAATTCAATACCTGAGCCTGTACCGATAAATCAAGGGCAGAAACCGGCTCATCGGCAATGATTAATTTCGGATTTAATGCCATCGCTCTGGCAATTCCAATTCTTTGCCTCTGTCCGCCGGAAAACTCATGGGGATATTTAATTGCATTATCTGGTGTCAGACCGACGATATCAAGCAACTCGTCAATCCGTTTTCTCTCCTCCAGGGGAGACAGCTTTTCAAAATTACGAAGGGGTTCCGCAATGATATCAATAACCCTCTTCTTCGGATTCAAGGATGAATATGCATCCTGAAAGATCATCTGAACACTTTTGCGGTAAGGAGAATGATTTTTGCCTATCATCCCTGTGATATCCTTACCGTCATACAGGATTTGTCCTCCCGTAATCTTTGCCAGCCCGATGATCGCTTTCCCGGTCGTACTTTTACCGGAGCCTGACTCACCGACCAAGCCCATTATTTCACCCTCCTCAATACGGAAGGTAATATCATCCACAGCCTTTACATATCCTTGTACTCCTCCCAGGATACCTCCGCGAATCGGATAGTGAACCTTGAGGTTCTTCACTTCAAGCAATGCCACAGCTACATCCCCTCACTTTCATTAAATTGAAAATCCTGATAACAGGAGCAAAGAACCAGATGCCCCGGTTTTACTTCATGATATACCGGATGCTCTTCATGCTTCGAATCCAAAATCCAGGGGATCCGGGGTGAAAAACGACAGCCCTCCCGTTTCATCTTAACCAGGGAAGGCACCATGCCCTGAATAACATGAAGCCGTTCCTCGTCATTGCCGCGTGTCGAAGCACTGGGAACGGAAGCGAACAGGGATCTGGTATAGGGATGCAAAGGATTGGAAAATAACTCATATGTATCGGCCAGCTCTACGATTTGACCGGCGTACATGACGGCAACCCGGTCAGACATCTCTGCCACAACGCCAAGATCATGGGTAATCAAAATAATGCCGGACTTCATTTCCTTCTGCAGCTTCTTCAGCAAATCCAGGATCTGGGCCTGAATTGTAACATCCAAGGCCGTTGTAGGTTCATCGGCGATTACCAGTGCAGGCTTACAGGCCAGGGCAATTGCAATCATCGCCCTCTGGCGCATACCTCCGGATAATTCATGGGGAAATTGTTCATAGGTGAGCTCCGGGGATTGGATTCCAACATCATTCAACAGCTCCATGGCACGCTTCTTCTTATCCGCCTTGCTTAAGGAAGTATGAAAGGACAGCGTTTCCTCAATCTGGGCTCCTATCTTCATAAGAGGGTTCAGAGCGGTAAGCGGGTCCTGAAAGATCATACCGATGTCCTTTCCCCTGACTTTATTTAAATCAGTAATACTGAGTGATAATAAGTCCTCTCCCTGAAACATAATGCTGCCGTCAATTTTTGTGTAGGCAGTATTATGCAGATTCATAATAGAAAGAGCCAGTGCACTTTTCCCGCAACCTGACTCACCCACAATGGCAAAGACCTCATTTTCATTTACACTCAACGAAACATCATCAACCGCTGCATAATATTGGCCCTCGATCCGAAATGATGTTACAAGATGATTGATTCTTAGTAACTCCTTCTTAGTCATGATAACCTCCATGCTGTCACCGGACAGCTTTATAGTAATGAAACAGCAAAAATATTGGGCCTTTACAAAATATATTTACATTTTTTTGTAATAATGCCCCCATTTATTCTCTTTTTACTTTTCTATACTATTAATTATATTTGCAAAATTATAACACGTGAGAAAAATTATGTCAATATTCTGTTTTCATATGGTGTACATTTGTGTTCGAATAAAGGACTAAAAATCAGAAAACGATCTCCATAGCGCAATCGACATTGATCCAAGTATTTATATGCTTAGAGTATAATTATCGTTGGCAAATTAATAAAAAAGGAAGAGACCGAAATCTCTTCCACATCATACAAAAATACCTTATGATTAAGTTGCTGAGACCAAAACGTAAGGAGATTGTATGATGGATA
>JAEZFH010000458.1 GCA_023437885.1 Bacillota bacterium
TGTGGCATACAAATCCAGTCATGTGTCTTACGTCCTGTGTGTGAGGGGGTATCATGCCCTCCACCCGGCTCCTGGCTGAACTGTTACAATCAAAATCCATTTCCTGCTATTAATTCTAGTATGAACAAATCTGCAGAATTTACACAAAAGAAGGAAATTTCTATCTGCAAAGCAGGCTCTGGCTCACAATATCCGAATAGATTTCCATCCCTTCGGTCCTTGCAACCAGGACCACTTCCTCCAGCCAGGCTTCGTCAGGAAGTAGCTCCTTTAATACCTTCGGATATTGTAATAACTTCTCCGGCTGGAATACCACCTCTTTCTGCCCGTCGAAGACTGCAATATAAAAGATGTCCGCTTCCACCAGATCCTGAAAGAAATGACTGCCATAGGACAATTCCGGCTCAAAGCCGGCTTCCCTGGAGGCCACTTCACAGATGACGGACATATTGCACAGTTCAGTAAAATGCACCGGGACACCCAGAGACGGCGTAGTAGTTCCCCAGCGGCCCGGACCGATCAGCATCACTCTCTTCCCCTTCAAGAGCGAGTTCATTCTTCCCACCATTCTTGCCAGGGCATACTTCTTCTGTTCACTGAGTGCAAGATATCCGGCTGCCGGGATATATATGACATATTCAATAGGAAGATGGATATTGCCTCCCATAAAATTACCTCTGGTACGGATCAGGCATTCCCGGTCTTCCATCTCCCTGGGAATCGGTACCGCCCTGCCCAACCCCTTGGTCTGTAGCGGCCTGCACTGAAGCAGATTTATCTGGAAGCTCTTTTCTGATAGAAAGTTAGCTGTAAATTCGATATCCACCGGATAATTATATACTCTTTGCAAAAGCGCCAGCAAATCCTTCATCAGAGAGGGAAAGACCGTATTCTTGAGCAATCCGTAGAAGCTTATGATATACGGCGTAGCATAGCTTCGGTTTCCAAGCTCCTGCAGCCGTTCCTGTGTCTGATAATCAATATTTACAAAGAGCTCCTTCTTAACCTTGATATCCTTAGCCAGTATCTCCTCCAGAGATTTCTCCCGATGCTTATTATCACTTAAAGAAAGTACATCTACATAATGCTGGGAGTACTTTTTCCGGTCCTCATAATCAATTAAGGGAACCCGCATAGGGTCATCCAGGCTGACAATTCTCACATAATCTCCTTCCGTCCGGTCCACTGCCCTGGTTCCGAGTCCGAATACCAGCCGGAGCATTCCCGCACTGCTGTCCACACTTTTATCCCAAACATAGAGATTCGAGGAGTTACCCACACCGGCAATCTGGGGAAAGAAATTATCCCCGTAATAATCACCGGACACTCTTTGGATCAGAATCGCCATCTGCTCATCCTGCATCGCCAGGCCGCGGTTCATGCGGTACTCCAGTGCATCCTCGTTCATTGTGCTGGCATAGACCGTGCGGACTGCCTGCGCAAAGGCTTCATACCGCTCCTGGGGTGTACCCTGGTTTACACAGAAGACGCTTTCGTATTTGCCTGCAAAAGCATTGCCGTAGTTATCCTCCAATAAGGAGCTGGAACGTACAATGATCGGAGACTGTCCGAAATATTCCAGCATCCGGATAAACTGCTCCTGGATATTCTCCGGAAAGCTTCCGTGGAGCAGCTTCTCCTTAAGCTCCGGAGCGTATTTAAAATACCCCTCCTCGGTCTTTTGTAAGGTACGCAGCTTCCACCATCCGTTCTGTACAATATAGGTATAGAAAATGTCCGATCCCAGATAGAAGGAATCGTGAGGTTCCAGATAAGGAAGGAACTGCTCCGCCGCCTCGGTATGAATAATTTTTCTGGCCAGCAGCATTCCTACACTCTTACCTCCGATGAAGCCGGTTCCGATCTCTCTGGAGGCAATATCAAGGATATCACCGAGACCAAAATACCGGTTACACAGCTCAAGCATTCTGGACTCACTGCCGATTAAAAGCGTCATCAGCTTATTCTTCAGCATCTGCTGGTCCTGTACGGGCTTATTCAGGCTTCCGCGTGCACTGCGAAATACCACATTCCAATAATCCAGCCGATCTTCCCCCCGGTGAATACTGGAGAACAGCTCCGCAGCTTTGGCACTTGACGTAATGCACTCCGCTTCCTCTCCCTGAATCAGATGCGGAAAAAACATGGTGGAGGAATATCTCTGCCATACCTTAAGCGGATGGATATACAGTTTATGATTTACCTCGTACAAATCCAGCAGAAGCTGGGTGGTCTCCCGAACTCCGGCAATCGTGCTGAAGGTATGGGCATTGCGGATAATTGCAAAATATGCTATCGTGTCCAGCTCATAGAGGTAGGGACAGGTTACCCGGAAGAAATTGCCGATCATCAGATCGGAGTACCAGTATTGGAGCAAATCCGTCAGGCAGTCGAATACATAAAAGGCCCCTCTGCCCATCTCGGTAACCATATTATGTATCTCGGTGGCAAAGCTCTCAAAGCCCTTGGTTGCATCCATCCTGTGCACCTGAATATCCTGTGCCTCATTTAGTAATGGAGCATGGTTTCCAAAACGCACATAGATCAGCTTTCTATGCTCTTTTCTGGCCTGGACTACATAGGAATTTACCATTTCCTGATAGCTGCCGATGGAATTCACCTGCCATACCACATTATCTCCCAGGCGCAGATAATCAATTACTTTATCAAATCCCGCTATCCCTGTACTTACCTTCTCATAACGCTGCATTGGACACCTCCTGATTCCTGTCATTGTGCGAACCTTTTATTTTCATTTTACACCTTTTTATATGTTTATAAATAATTTACATAGCATTTTCAAAACTTTTTTTTCAATGTCTTATCAAATTATCGTCAAAAAAGATAATTTTATTGCAGCATTCCAGTTGTTTCACTTTTTTTTGCTATGGGCATATATTAATTCTAGAAAGGAGTTGAGTTTGATGGGATGCTATAATAAATTTGGTGAATACGACTGCAGACAGCCTTATCCCGACAGGCACCGCCGTCATCGGTTTGAAGAATTCGGCCCAAGAAGATTTGAAGAGTTTGGTCCAAGGAGGTTTGAAGAATTTGGTCCAAGGAGGTTTCACGGCCCCTGCGGTTCAAAGCCCTGCTATGACCACCGTCCTTTTCCTCCCTGGCCCTTCTTTTAAGATAACCCCAGATTCTTTTAATATTATTCCGGTTAGGACTTAAAAAGCTCTTTACTTTACCACTCTATAGTGTTAAAATATATGCTATATGAGAACTATTATTTTATGAAAAAAATGTAAATTCATGATTTTATTGCTCCAATTGTAAGATTTGGGCAGATATGATCATGCTCATTCTGTTTTCATAATATTATGAAGGCAGAATGAGGAAATGCGAGCTTGCTAGCAATTTCCGATTGAAGTAACCAGATCATGAACATGCTTTATGTTTATGATATCACAGCAGGATGAAAGGAGTCCTACCGATGAGTAAAAACATCAGAACAAGCGCCGTCGACCATCTATTCGAAGCAATCTTAAGTTTAAAAGATTCGGAGGAATGTTATACATTTTTTGAAGACGTATGTACTGTTAACGAGCTGCTATCCTTATCCCAAAGATTTGAGGTAGCACGAATGCTGCGTTGTCACAAAACCTATCTTGAAATTGCTGAGAAGACCGGTGCATCCACAGCTACCATCAGCCGCGTTAACCGGTCCCTGAATTATGGCAATGATGGATATGACATGGCATTTGCCAGAATGAAAGATCCTTTTTCGGATAAATAAAAATCAGGCTATCGCTGGCGCGATAGCCTGATTTTTATCCTGAAATATTATTTTTCTGCTTTCTTGGAGGCCTTTTGTGCCTCTGCCTTCTTAGCCGCTTCGCTTTTCTCCGTTTTCTTCTCCTCCGGCTTACTCCCTTTTTTAGAATCCATCAGGGAACTGTCGATCATCTTCTCAATCATATGCTTTCTCATATATACATCGAAGCAAAGCATGCTGATAAAGGAGAAGGTGGTTAAAAACTCCTGGTCCTCCGGATCGGTTACCTCTGTAAAGGATTCCTTTGCTTTTGTCATCTTGCGGATCATATCCTTGGTCAGCGCATCCGTCTGCTCCTTCTCCAGCCGGAAAATCTCCTCATAGATATCCTCCAGCCGAATCTTTGATTTGTCGCCATAATAACGCTCTGTCAAAGGGTTAAAGATGCTCTGTATATCATTAATGGACAGTATGTTCTTAAAGTAATAAATAAAAATTAAAAGGAACATATGCTCCTTCGTATATTTCTTCTTATTGGGCGGAGGTAACAGCTCATTCTTGGTGTAATTATTAATCATCGTTTTCGTCAGAAGCTTGTCTTCACTATAACGCTTCGAGGATGTAAGATGCTTATCCATAAATGTTGTTACCTGATCCATGTATAAATCAATATTCGGTATATCATCGGGCATAATGTATTTGACATCCTTTAAGCTGTCGATCAGGCTCTTGATATACTCCTCTTTCGTCATTTCCAATTATATCACCTCTAGTTCATTATATAGTATCCGTTACTAGATGTCAAAGCAAAAATAAACATGTATCTAGCAAGGATTGCTAATTTTACGGGATTGAATCCTCTACTTTCCCATGCTATAATAAACATATGTTTGTAGTTTTACAGACAGATTACATAAGTACAGGCAGTAATGCAGGTTAAAGACCTTCGCTTTTCTACTGCCTCGAATGCCGCACGGACGGCAAATGGAGGTTATTATGAGCATCTATGATACTTTAAATCCCGAACAAAAGCGTGCGGTATTGCATGATAAGGGACCACTGCTCCTTCTCGCCGGAGCAGGCTCCGGCAAGACCAGGGTACTGACTCACCGGATTGCTTATCTGATTGAGGAACGGGATGTGAATCCATATAATATTCTTGCCATTACCTTCACCAATAAGGCAGCCAGAGAGATGCGGGAAAGGGTGGACAAAATCGTAGGCTACGGCTCGGAAAACATCTGGGTCAGCACCTTTCATTCTACCTGCGTCCGTATTCTCAGAAGATTTATTGATACCATAGGCTTTACCCGGAGCTTTACCATCTATGACTCGGACGACCAGAAGACTCTGATGCGTGAGGTGTGCAAATATCTGAATATTGATACAAAGAAGACCAATGAACGTGCTATTCTGTCCGTAATATCCAAAGCAAAGGATGAGCTTATCTCCTCGGAGGAATTCACAAGAAATGCCGGACGGGATGCCAATCAACTGCGCTATGCCCAGGCTTATACAGAGTATCAGAAGCGCCTGAGGCTGAGCAATGCGCTTGATTTCGACGATTTGATTTACCGGACGGTGGAGCTGTTTCAAACGAATCTCGATGCTCTCGAATTCTACCAGCACCGTTTCCGTTATATCATGGTGGATGAGTACCAGGATACCAATACCGCTCAATTCCGTCTGATTCATATGCTGGCCAACGGTATAAACAATTATGGCGAGCGGGAATATAATCTCTGCGTTGTAGGGGACGATGACCAGTCCATCTACAAATTCCGCGGAGCTAATATTTACAATATCCTTAATTTTGAGCGTGCCTTTCCCAACACGACGGTAATCAAGCTGGAGCAAAATTACCGCTCAACCAAGAGTATTCTGAATGCGGCGAATGAAGTCATCTGTAATAACCAGGGGCGGAAGGACAAATCCCTTTGGACGGAAAATGAAGAGGGGGAGCCGGTACATTTCACCCAGTTCGAAACTGATTTTGAAGAAGCTGACTATATTACCTCAGAGATTCAAAACATCGTTGAGGACGGAAAAGCAGCATATCAGGATTTTGCCATCCTGTACCGGACCAATGCCCAGTCCCGTCTCTTTGAGGAGAAGCTGGTGAACCGTAACATCCCCTATAAGATCATCGGCAGCGTAAACTTCTATGCCCGCAAGGAAATCAAGGACATGCTGGCATACCTGAAAACCATTGATAACGGTCTGGACAGTATCGCGGTAAAGCGAATCATTAATGTTCCAAGACGGGGTATCGGACTTACTACGGTGGACCGGGTCAACGACTATGCCGTTCAGAATGGCTTAAGCTTCTATGATGCGCTTACCAGAGCCCAGTATATTCCCGGCCTTGAGAGGTCCGTATCCAAGATCACTCCCTTCCTCAGCCTGATTGAGGGTCTGAAGTCCAGGGTACGCCAGGAGGGCTATGCCCTGAAGGAGTTGATTGATGATATTCTCGATGCTACCGGCTATCTGAGAGAGCTGGAGCAGGATAACGGGGAGGATTCCCTGGACCGGATCAGCAACATCAACGAGCTTGTGAATAAGCTGGTGACCTATGAGGAAAGTGCGGAAGAGCCTACTCTGGGTGGGTTCCTGGAAGAGGTCGCACTGGTATCCGATATAGATAATCTGGAGGAGGGTGCGGACCATGTCGTATTGATGACCCTGCACAGCGCAAAGGGTCTGGAATTCCCTTACGTATACCTATGCGGTATGGAGGAAGGTATCTTCCCGGGTTATATGTCAATCTATGCAGATAATCCGACTGAAGAGATTGAGGAGGAACGCCGGCTATGCTACGTGGGAATTACCAGGGCGATGAATCAATTGTCTCTGACGGCTGCGAAGCAGCGGATGCTCCGAGGAGAAACACAATATAATAAGCCCTCCCGCTTCGTTAATGAAATCCCCAGATATCTCTTGAAGATAACTGCCCCAGGTCCCCGGCGCCTGTCCTATAGCTTCCGCGAGGAAGATAATTCTCTCTCCAAACGGACCTACGACAGTTCCAAGGAAGGCTTCGCTCATGCTTCCATTGATTTTGACAAGCCCACCGGCGGAGGCTATAAGCAAAACCAGGTAATACATAAGCCCTTCATTACCGCCGAAACCAAACAATTCGAAGGCAGCAGGATGGCGACATTGGATTATGGCGTAGGCGATACAGTAAAGCACATCAAGTTCGGCACCGGAATAGTTTCAGACATTACAAAGGGCGGCAAGGATTATGAGGTAACTGTGGATTTCCCCAATTTTGGAATCAAAAAGCTCCTCTCCACCTTTGCCAATCTAAAAAAAATCGACTAGTGCTGCCATGAATAAATTTTCTATTAATATCAAATATTATAGTAAAGCCGCTTGTATTGTGGTATACTATGGTTATTAGAAATAGAATATGAAAGGAAGTGTTATTCATGGGAACTAAAATCGATGAGCTGTTAAGTACAATGAAACTTGGTGAATTAGTTCACAGAAAAGACCCAATGGAGAAAAAAAGACATATTATCATATGCATTCTGGCCATCATCGGAGCCGTCGCTGCAGTAGCCGCAATTGCATATGCTGTATATCGGTATATGAATCCGGATTATCTTGAGGATTTTGATGATGATTTTGATGATTATGAGGATGACACTGAAACAGTAGCCGAGGAGGAACCAGCCTCAGCCACTTCCGAAGAATAATTTATAACAGCTTTGCAAAAAGGGAGGAAAATCAATCGCTGATTTTCCTCCTTCTTATTATATTATCCTATATCCGAATACCAAAAGCCCTCACAGGCAGGTCAAAGAACAAATCTCTTGATCATTTCTTCGCGGCTTTTTTAGCAAAGTCCGTATTAACGATATCCGTATAAGGCACCCTCTTCGTCAGTTCTCCGGCATCCTCCAGGATATCCTGCAGCAGGGTAAGGCTTTGCTCTACAAAAACCAGATTATCTTTCCAAGTATCCTGATTATAATACCTGGTTACGATCTTTACCAGCTTCTCCTTCTCTGTCTCGGCAAATTGAGGCTGAATCACATTAGCAATTTCCTCCGGAGTATGCGTTGCCACGTAATCAATTCCCTTCTGTACTGCATTGGTAAAGCTTTGGATCACATCCCCATGCTTCTCCAAATAACTCTTCTTTACAGAAAAGGACGTATACGGAACCTTGCCACTCTCCACACCCAAAGATGCAACAACCTTGCCTGCACCGGCAAGCTCCAGCGCAGTGGCTGCCGGTTCAAATTCGATGGTATAATCCCCCTGTCCCGAAGAGAAGGCTTGTGAGGTCAATCCAAAATCAATGTTTTGTATAATCGTGAGATCCGTCTTTGGGTCGATTCCCTGTTTCTTCAGGATATACTCGAATACCATCTGAGGCATCCCTCC
>JAEZFH010000462.1 GCA_023437885.1 Bacillota bacterium
TCGCTGGTGGCTACTACGTCCAGCTCAAGATCATTTACGTCCACGGAAGTAGTTGTGCATCCAAAGAAGCAGTTCTCTTCGTCTACCATGCTCTTGTGCTCACTGGTGGCTACTACGTCCAGCTCAAGATCATTTACATCCACAGATGTGGTTGTGCATCCGAAGAAACAGTTCTCTTCGTCCACCATGTTTTTGTGATTGTTTGCTGCTACTACCTCGATACTCATGTTCTCTTTCTTACTCATTTTGTTTTCCTCCATTTTTTATTTTTATTTTTTTATATAAACATATCTTTTTCTTTATGTATTTTTTGTTCCTCCTTTCATAATTTTAGAAAAAGATATATTCTTCAAAATTATTTATGGAAAAGGATGCGGATATTCATTTATTATCTTTCCCTCTCCTATTTCCATCAGCCGTTTCTTACCAAGAAATCGATACTTATGAGCACCATGCAGTGGCTGCATTCCCGGTACAATAATCCTTGCAGCACTGGCACCCAGGTTCTCTATTTCAGAGGTGGTCATATCCACATAATAAATATTCTTATTAATGTTCTTCATTATTTCTACAATTGTATTTACTTTTTCATTATCCGGCAGCTCTGCCAATGCTTCATTAAATTGAGAATTACGCCTCTCTGCAAATTCATAATTCTGATCCAAGAAATACCCTACCTCCTTTCTCATCTCAGGATAAATGGAATAGAATGCGGCATGCTTTTGAAACGTGTCAATTTTATTGAAGTCCTGTATCAAATCATCATTTCTATAGTTGCGTACCAGCATATTAATATAGGTGATGCCCTGTGCCGCTTCTAAGAATGCTTTCTTTATTGCCTCCGATATTGTAAATCTTGTCGCTGCTCCAATCATAAAATGCTGTGTTTTCTCATCATGAATTGTTACAACAACCGTATTCAGTAAATTTTGTATGCTGATATCATAGGCATTGCATATATATCTTTCCGTTATTCTGGTTTCATAATCTTCTATATAATCCGGTAAGTTTAAACGTCGGTTCGGAGGTAATTTCAGAAACCAGCTCAGGGCAAATGCATCTCTTTCAATCACTTCATAAAATCCGCTTAAAATTGCCTGCTCCCTTGTTTTTCCCAACGCAAGCCCTGTTGAAATTGCGGGACTGATCCTCACTTCAGATTTTTCAACCCGATAGGGCAATTTAACGAAAGGTAAGGGAATATATTCGTACCGGCCCGTACACAGATTTTTTGCCTGAGACCAGCGAATCCTCACATTTTGATCAAATCTTTGATATGGAAATTTCATATCATTATATTGCTCCTCCGAAAATAGTACAAATTCTGCCGGATTTACTTTCTGTTCCTGAATTTCTTTTGATTGGACCAGTTTGATATCGTTCGGCAGATAGCTGCCTGCTGCCAGACGCTCCAAGCTTTCTCCGACTGCAGAATATTTTGCACTGACTGGATCAAATCCGGCTCCGCTGTTTGACTGTGCAAACAAACTGTTTCCATAGATCGAATAATCCGTTGTTGTACTGACCGCAACAAAGATATCTACGCCCAGCTCCTTCAATGATTCTGTCCTTACCTCTGTAACGATACCCAGCTTTTCATCCACAGCCGCCATCAAATCATTGCCTCGCCGGCTGCTTCTCCTTGTGAATGGCTGAAAAATATGCATTTTTAGCTTCCCATCCTCAAGTACCCATACTGTATTATCATCACCATCCTCCGCCAGCCTGGCGGCAGCCAGCCTTATCTCATCAAAATTTTCATTTATCAGATTTTGATTGTATAGAATCATTTCCTGATCGTCTTCATTGGATAGTTTGATTTTTTCTTTTATTGCCAGGTCATTCGCAGCCAGTCTTATAATAAAATCATTAAATGTGTCTTTTTCATTGGAAAGAGGCCCTATATAGATCGTTCCTCCTTCGATCAGGATTGGTAATACCGTCTTATGCTTAGCAGCCCTCATCTCCCGAAGCACATTATTTTTGCTGAAAACCGTATAGTACACGGGCGAAATACCTTCTAAATCCAAATCACGCAGGGTAGATGAAAATGCTTCATTACTGATTGGAATGCCTGTTCTTAAGAATTCCATGACTTCTTCCTCTTCGTATGTTAATTCTTTATTTTCCCTGGTCATTTTCTTTAATACATTAAGCACTGCATTATTTCTTTTTAACCTTTTAATCTCATCATGCTTGCTAAATAAAACCGAATTATTATTGATTACGATATAATTTATCATGGCATCCTCCTTATGTAATGATTCTTGATTTTCCCAATATCATTCTGTTTATATATTTGTACAGATCCTCCAATGTTACCTTCCTTATTTCTTCACAATAATCCATTGCTCCGCCTTTACCGGAAAGATTTATCATAGCTAAATTCACATATTCCTCTATTTCATTTCTTCTATCCTTTTTTGCTAAAATCAGCTTATTTTTAGCCAATTCCAGAGAATTCTCCTCCAATGAGTCTCCTATTTCCTTCATTAGCTTGCGAAATATGCCTTGAAACAGATACCCGGGTGTTTTGTTATCTAATTTGATATATAAAACACTATATCCAAAATCCAGCAGCTCTCTGGGATAAAACGCGAAGCTGTAACATAGTTTTTCCTGCAGCACCAGCTTTTTATATAATTCACCAGTGGTTCCTTCCAGCATAGCCCATAGTATATGGGATACATATTTCTCCTTCGAGAAATAATTTGGAGTTTCCCATAGCTCAACATACTCTTGTTTCGGATAAAATTCCCCCAGTTTACTCAGATCAAATCGCCTGTCGTTCTGTGCCTTTAACGCTCCGGTGTTCTTTGGCAGGCTGCCCCATATTTTGATCTCATTCTGTATATTTGTAATTAGTGACGCCTTAAATTCATTAAAACCGCAGAAATACGCTAAAGCCTCAAACAGCTCTTCCCTTGTGGAGCTTCCGTTCTCTTTTCTTTGATGAACCAGCCGATCATGAATGTCCTCCAGAATATGCTTCCCCGCCGGCGATCTTTCTTGATAAGCTTTTATAACCTCTTCTGCTTTCATATGAAGCATTAATTCCCAGGCAGACAAGATACCGTCCTCTTCCCCAATCATCAATACGTTTAAACACCCGGCTTCGATATTCGTTTGTATTCGAAGGCTCTTATTGTATCCACATAAATACCTTAACAGCAGATCGCTGATATCCTTCAGATAATTTCTTACTTCCGCTATTACATCAATTGAAATTATTAAAAATTTACTGCTCAAGCCCGAAGCCACTACACTTAAACAAAATCTATGATCGCTGACATTTTTTAAAATAACGATATCGCTTTTCTTTTCCGGTGTTATGGTTATCTGATTGTCGTTGAATGCTTTGTCACAATTTAAGAAAATGCTTTTGATCATGCCGGATACCGCTTCCAGCTCATCGTCTATTACATTACTGACGATTACTTTTATCTTGGAACATAAAACCAGGGAAAGCATATACCATACATCATCCCCGCTTAATTGCTCCAGTGAGGCCTCCGTACCCAGAATTCTATTACCCGTCCTTGCGCTGCTCTTTGTTTTCATTTCTTGTAAAACCGTCTTTTTTTCTCCCAGAAGGTACTCCGGGGTCAGCTCCATG
>JAEZFH010000008.1 GCA_023437885.1 Bacillota bacterium
CCTTAGCAGTCAAATCAACCTCATCTGAGCTTAAATAATTAATCAGCTGATTAATATAGGCAGTTGGTACCTGATATTGCTTCCCATTATATTCATAGGTCTTCTTCGCTTCAGTAACAATCTGACTCTCAAATTCATTTAACGATCCTGCATATACGGTGGACACCGGGAGCAAGCAGCTCGCGATGACAGCTATAAATAATACAACTCCCTTCACTAGAAGCCTCCCTGTATATACCAAAGGATTTTCCGTATAATACGAAAAATCCTTTGTGAAATTAATATTTTATTAGTTTATCATTGGTATTGTGATTAATTGAATGTCGGAACAAAATCCAAGGATGCAATATTGCTATCTATGATCAGGGTATCATTCCCACTCTTGGTTAAAGTGAACGACGTATCCGACTGGAGGCTCTTCATAGTAATACTTCCTCCCCCTGAAATAACACTAACAGAGTAGCTGTTATTCTTTAAGATGGGGTGGTTTACAAATTGCACTGTTCTAGCTCCATTTGCTAAGGCTGAAACTTTCACCGAAATACCGCCGATGACCTTTTCAGTATTTCCAATGGTCGTTCCATTCCATTTTGTAACATAATCACTCTCATTATTGAGATAGCCGTTTAATACTGTAACCATGTCAGTGTCAACTTCAAAGTTAAGACCAGCATATTTTACAGTAATGCTCTTGATCGATGTATAGGGTTTTGCCAGCTTATAGGTAACAGTGTTACCATTTACTGTCTTAGTAACAGCAGGTGTAGGAGTAGGGGTAGGTATTGTTCCGCCACCGCTGCTGCCACCACCGCCAGGTGTAGGTGTGGTAGTATCCTTGCTGCCATCGGTCTTCTCACCCTTAACGGTTTCCTTGGTTGCATTGTCGCCGGTTCCTACAGTTATATCCAAGGTAATATCTCCCTTAATTGCGGGAACATTTTCCTTCTTATCAACAACTACAGTACTCTTCTCAGCACCCGGAAGCAGTGTCAGGGTTGCTTTTGCCTGAGCTTCTACTTTTAACGGCACGCTGGAGGTAACCTTTGCACCCTCTGCTTTAACTACAACGGGTACAGGCTGTTCGGACTTACCTGAAACTGTAATCTCAGATGCCTTATCCATAACAACTTCTGAAATCACACCATTATTCTCAATCGTGATCTTAGCGCCCTGAGCAGTTACTTCGATCTTAACAGACGCCTTCTCACCAACTACTACTCTGGCATTGCCTGCGATAATAACAAGCTCGTTACCCTTCGCTTCCTCATGCCATGTATCAGCTGCGATTTTCTGTAATTCGATAGACTCAAATACACCGTAATTATATACATCAGCATTAGGTGCGTCTACAACCAGCTTTGTCTTCTTATATTCACCGCTGGGAATATTGAAGGTTACTTCATCATTCGTGCTGATGGTAATCTTCTGAACGCCGCTGCCTAATAATTCCTCTAATTCCTTCTGCGTCGATACGGTTCCAACCTTATCAACAACCTTAATGGTAACAGAATCACTCTTGCCGCTTAAGGTTTTACCTGTAATTGTAACTGTACCAGCCTTTAATGCTGTGAACTTGCCGTTCTTGTCCGGCTTAGCAATAGAAGTATTGCTGCTGGTCCATGTAGTTACATCATTAGAATGGGAAGGGCTGAGTTTTCTGTTTAAATCATATACCTGACCCTTATTCAGAGCTTTTACCTTGTTAGAGATGGTAAATTCCTTGGCTCCGTATACAGATTTTACGGTAGCAGTCAGCTCATATACCTTCTTGTTGGGAGTGGTAACTTTACAGGTGATAACTGCAGTACCTTTAACCTTGGCTTTCACCAAGCCTGCCTTACTCACTGTTGCTACTCTCGTATCACTGCTGGACCATTCGTAGGTTGACCCCTTAATCTCATTTTTGACATTAAGATCATAGGTCTGCCCAATTAAAATATTTTTCGATTTGCTGGAAATTGCAGGCTTTGAAGCTGCTTGTGCTGACATAACCGGTACAAGTGCCACAGCTAACATCACAACCACTGCCATTATAGCCTTGCTCCATACTGCCTTCCATCCGTTGGAAGAAACTGTTTTCATAGTCATCCTCTCCTTTTATTAAATTTACATGGTGTCCGTATATCCTGGAATACTCCGAGAATATTGCATAAATATTACCATAAAAACCATTAACATTATACTATTTCATAATCATGGAAAAGTCAAGATAAATATGGAATAAAACTAGTACTCATAAAACCAGTATACATTGAAACTATATTGCAGAATAGTACTGAGTTTTCTTTTACAGGTATTTGCAAATATATAAAAATTACCTATTAAAATCTGCAGCTTGAACCTCTGCAGCGTGAGCAGCATGCAGCATATATTGACATTTATAATCAACTTTAATAGAATAATGTCTATATTATGAGTTTTTTATATTTGAAAAAGGAGAAATCCCATCCTACCCGACTAATCATTAATCTCCGGAGGTTTTCATTTTGAGTGAATTTTCATTAGCATTAAAGAAAGTCATACGAAACCAAAACACAACAATCCTGACCCTGTCCAAGAACAGCGGTGTTGACCGAACCTCACTCCAGCATATGCTCACAGGCAAATATTTGCCGGCCAGCATAGAAGTGGTCGAAAATATACTAAACGCAATGATCTTAACTCCTGTGCAGCAGAAGGAACTGATACGATTATACTATATTGCCCGAATAGGAGAGGATGCCTATGACAGAAATCTTTTGGTCAAGGATATCTTCGAATCGGTAGATACCCTTACTTACCCAAGATTGACAATCCCCGGTATGAATTACCAGCATGATTTCAAGATTTTCGCGCAGACAAGCTCCTTTTCCTCCTCCCATGAGGTAAAGCTTATTATCAAGGCTGTCCTTGAGGATGAGTCTTCTAAAGATAGCGGCTATGTCAAGCTTATGCTCCAGCCTGATTTTGAATTTGTAATGGAATTGATGCTTATCCTAACGAATTCCTGTCCGCAGCTGGAGGCGGAACATATTTTCTGCATGTACCAGGATGTGCATAAAGCTGCGAATCACCAAAATCTACACAGCTTTAAGGCCATACTGCCGCTGCTTATCCATGGCGCCAGCTATCAACCCTATATTTTTTACGGAAACAGTGCGGGCTGTGTCAGCAATACCTCCCTTTTCCCTTTCCTTATCATTACTTCGGACAAGATTTTGAGTATCTCTTATGATTTGAATCAGGCAATCCTGCACCAGGATAAGGACATTCACGCAATTTATCTTAATCAATTTTCAAGAATTAAAGCAATCAGTAAGCCTCTGATTGATAAAATACGCAGCCCCATGGACATGTATCACAGGTACTCTATCCTTGATATAGGAATAAACTCCGAGAAAACACAAGCTGCTTTTACCTATACCCTTTTCTCGCAGCCCTGCCTCTTATTCTTTGTCGGCAAGGAACACCTGTCCAAGTACATGTATGACAATTCGGAGAAAGAGAATTTGATACAGATGATTCTTCATCGTAATTCTTCTTACCTGTCCAGATTTACGAACGGCTATCATTTTACCACTTATTTTACCGAGGAAGGCTTGGATGATTTTTGGAACACCGGACGGATCCGGGAAATCCCCAATTATTTTTATGCTCCTGTTGACCCGGAAGACCGTCTTCAGATTATCAGGAACTTCATTGACATGACTCTGGATACTGCCTGCCATCCCATCCTGATCAATACCGGCAAATTTAAGCTCTCCCGCCACATGGTGGTGTCAGCGGTGGATGAAACTTCGGTAATTTTGATTTACAATCATCCCCGAAGCGGAATGATGCATTTCATTTTTCACGAATATATGATTGCCTCCTCTTTCTTTCGCTTCATCCAAAATCTTAGCAACAGCGTTTTGGTTTATTCGGAGGAGGAGTCAAGAAAAATGTTAAAACAAAAGCTTCTTCAATATGAAGAGGAGCTGCAAAACAGCCGGAATAGGACCCAATACTTTATCACATAAAGCATCACACATTGAAGCCATCCAAACAATAGTTCTATAATATAGGGATGATTGTATTCGACAGAGAAATACAATCATCCCTATATTATACTTGGAAGGAGCTTCATCTATGAAAAACAAAAGAAGAGTAAAATCACACGGTGTGATCTCGCTACTCTTAGTGCTGGTATTCCTGATGACCGGAATACCGATCACCCCCATTGCTGTGGCACAGGCTGCCTCAGTTCCCGCCATGTCTGCAAAGACAGCAGATGTATTGGTGGGAAAGACGTATGATTTTAAAATTGACAACAAAGCAAAAAATTCTAAGTACCAATGGAAGTCCAGTGACGCCTCCATTGCGAAGGTTACGAGCAAAGGTACCGTAACCGGTCTCAAGAAGGGAAAAGCAACCATCACCTGTCAGATCACTGCACAGGGTAAGGTATACAAATTAACAAGTACGGTTGCAGTCCGGACCCCTGCCAAATCCATCACTATCAATAACAAGATTACCGAATTGAAGGTCGGTGAGAAATACAATCTCAACCGGACCCTGTCTCCGGCATCCTCCAGCGACAAAACCACCTGGAGCAGCAGCGATAAAACGATTGCTAAGCCGGACAAAAACGGTATTTTTACTGCCTTAAAGGAAGGTACGGTTACCATAACCGCAAAAACCTTAAGCGGTAAGAAGGATTCTGTCACCATCAAAGTGTCTGATGAAAAAATCACTAAGGAATTAACCAAAACAGATGTGGTTGACGGTAAAATTAATTTATCAAATGTTACTTATGATATCCTAACCATCGCAAGCAGCGTGGGCGATGTTGAAATCGTTCTGGATCATGTTACGGTGAAAGACCGGCTTGAAATGGAGACAGATGCCGCCTATACCGTAAAAGCAATTAATTCGGAGATCAACCGGGTTGTTTCACTGGAGGAGAAAGCGATTGCATCGATGGCAGTGAGTGACAATTCCGCGGCTGCTCCGGCTCCTACCTTTGTTGCGGAAAGCGGAACCATTGTAGTAACCATAGATGCCAGAGGCAATGTCTCCGTAAAGCAGGAAGGTACCGCAAAGATCGGAATGCTTACCGTTAATAGAAATTATGACGGTAACATCAAATTAAATCTTGACGGATTTCAAGGAAATATTGTAGTAAATACGGTATCCAACGCCGATATTTCAATCGTTACCAAGAACTGTACCATTCCTGAGGCTACCATCAGCGGCTCATCCTCCGGACAGCAGCTGACCTTTACCGATACCTCCGATTCTGCCAATGCTTCCGTCATCAGCAAAATTAATGTTGCAACAGAGGCAAAGCTGAGTATTGATGTTCCCGCCAAGGAACTGGTCATTGCAAAAGAAGCACGCAATGCAGCCGTTACCGTAGAAAAGCCGGTAGAAAAGATCGTTAACAACGGTTCTGCCACCAATCTTGCCGTGAATAGCAATGTTACAAGCATTGTCTCCTCCGGAGAAAATCTGGCAGTGAAGGTAACTGCCGGCTCTACCGTCAAGGCGGTTGAATTATCCGGCTCCTCCTCACGGTTAGAGGTTGCCCTGGGCTCCTCTGTTGAAAATGTCCTTTCTACAGGTAACGAAACCGAGATTACCGGATCCGGTCATGTAAAAGAGGTAAAGGTCGAGGGTAACAATACCAAGGTAAATACCCCTAACACCAAGGTTAGTGTGGATGAGAAGGCCACCGGCACAACCGCAAATGGTTCAGCGGTTGCTCCCGGCACTTCCGCTACTCCTGCACCTACCAGCGCACCGTCTAACCCTGGTACCCCGACAGGTCCAACCACCGCGCCTACACCGGCTCCAACAACTACTCCAGCTCCTACGGGTACACCGACACCAACCGATACTCCTACTCCGACGGGTCAGCCGACACCAACCGGTAATCCTACTCCTACTCCGACAGATACCCCTTCCACCGGCGAAAAGATTACTATCTCTATTCCCGGAGAAGTACGGGCAGGAAAAGCAATTCAGCTATCCGCCGATAAGGAACAGATATTCTGGCGCGTATACGAATATATGAATAGCACCTCCGGAAGAGCTACGATTGAACCTTCCACCGGATTGTTGTCGCCGCAATCTACCGGAACCGTCAGAGTAGTTGCTACCTCTCTTCTTAATAATAAGGTATATGGTGCTGTAGACATTCAGATTCAAGGACAGCGGTTTGTAAAATATGATTCCGTGGCTCCCATCACCATTGATACAGATATGCATCTGACTACCATGGATGAATTGAATTTATCCAATCTTCTCCCGACTAAAGTGGGAATGGTTTATGAAACGGGCAACGGCGCAGAAACTGAACTGATCCAGGCTGATTTATATAGCAGTGTATCCGGGATCTATGATGGTACCAATACCGGTAGTTATTTAGTGCAAGGTCACGCTATGCCTTCCTCCCAATATGAGAGCCCTAACAGCTTTACCGTAGGCATTGTAGTTAATGTTACCGTGCCTCAGAGCAAGAGCGTTACCAAGCAGCGTGTTCTTGAAGCTTCTCCTTTAGAACCTATTATTCTGACTGAAGATAAACACATTGTAAATAGCAACGATTTATTCAATAATTATTTGAGAACGAAAGAGGCAACACTGAAAACCGTCAGCGGAAGTACAATAACAGCAGAAATCCGAGGGTACATGAATCTCACGGAGCAGAAATTTAACGGTGCCGCTGTCGGTGAATATGATCTGGAATTGTATATTCCTCTTACTACAGATTATTATTACCGATTATTAAATACCAGTACAAATCATGTATCCTGGACTGATTCCTCCAGCATCGGTGTTCCCCTTAAGGTGATCGTGCAGGCTCCGCAGACGCCGGAGACGACGACAACCGGCCCCGCAATACCGGATACAACCCAGCCGAAGCATACAAGCCAATCTTCTGCTGCAGCAATAGAATCAGTTACATTGACCGGTGTACCGGAAGAGCTTCCTACCTGTTCTCTATTTGACTTCAGTAATTATCTGACAGTCAATACTGCCTCAGATAAGCCCGCCGATAAAAGAGTTGAATGGACGATCGACGGAAATAGCAGCATCTTTTTAAATCAGATCACCGGACTTTCTGCTGTATTGTATGATAGCACCTGTAAAATCCGGGCTACTTCCGTCGTGGATAGAACCAAATTTGCGGAGGTAACGGTACGCTTTAACAATCAAAAGAACCTTGTCAGCGTGACAACGCCGGAACCCATCGTCGTGAATGAGGATCTGCATATTGCAGATTTCAAAACACTTTATGCAAAACTGGCAGATCAACTGCCGACTCATATTATAGCCATGGATTCGAATGGAGTGAGTATTCCTTTGCGAGTTAGCGGCTGGTATCATTCTTCACAAACGGATGGTAATTTTATAATTAAACCCAGCCTGGCCACTCCTCTTGGCTATAACTACTCCTCTCTTTCAACGGAGCAGAAGATACAATTTAATGTACCTCAGACACAAAACAAAATAAAAGTGGTTTCTGCTTCCTTTGCTTCCGATACAGTTATCATAGATGAGGATAGATATGCAACCAGCCCGGAATATCTGATGCAAGCAATCCACGGCCCCAATTCCTCTAGTGATATCCGGGTCCAGGCCTTATTGGAGGACGGCTCCACAGTTGAAATATCCTGTATCCGCGGCGGATATGATATCTATCCGGCTGTTTCGAACAATCCCTTTAAGTATACAGGTGCTCAAGGGGAATACTCTGTCGATTATTTCCTGTCCCTGCCCAGCGGATATACATTGGCGGATACCTCAAACGGACCTCAGATCAGACTTACACAGAGGGTTGTGATTAATGCAGCGCAAACGTCCAAATATGAATTAATTCATGTGGTAACTCCGCCTGTAAAGTCAAATTATCAAGCGGGAGAGGTCTTAGATCTTACCGGAATCTTAGTAAAATTAATTGTAACGCAGGACGGAGTGGAAACAAATGTTTATATCAGCTATGAAGAGTTTGCCAATTACGGTATCGTGCTTCATAAGACAGATAATAACGGGCAGGTAATTGCTCAGGGTGATCCTGTAACCAAAGATATGAATAATAATTTTATCTGTGTGGTAAGCACGAAGAATAACAATGCTTCTTACTTTGGACCGATCTTTGTAACAGAGTAATCTATTGATCCGCTTTTCCTGTAAAAGGAAAAAAATCCCTCATGGTTGCCTTGTGATAGCGTTGATATGCTCACATATCACTGACCATGAGGGATTTTTCTACAGTGCAGCTTTTCTTTTTTCTCTTCCCAAAGGATAAGCCTGAAATCTTTATTGTACATGAATATGCCCGAACAGTATTTTCTCCGGTAAACGATGGAACACCTACTATTCCCAGTAAAATTAGCCATCCCTTTTTTATGCAGATGACTGGTTAGCAGGGTTGTATTCCAGCTCAGACCATATGGTTTCTCCAATGAAATCGAATATTTTAATTATCATCACTGATTCTATAAAGGTATTTATCTATAATTCATCGAGCTTTACTCTAAGTGCAGCAATCCCTTCTTTTTTTAGGGAATATATAACATACAGAACATTATCCTGTATCATCGTATGCGGATAACCGTAGGTACCGCTCTTATATAAACCGGGAGCTATTTGGATGTACGGTTCATCTCTTAATACATAGTGGCTGTCAAACGTGCTTCCATCCTCAGAGATAGACAATACAAGCGGATTTCTAGCCCCACCCGGCTCCGGATCAGGAGATCCAACATAATAGTACCTTCCGTCCGGCATTAAGCCGAAGTGGAATTTTGTTGAATTATCCGTAAAATCTGTTTTATCCGGTTCGGACCAGGTTTCTCCGTTGTCGCTGCTTTCGCTTACCCAAAGTCTGTCGGTATTGCTGCGCAGCAGCATATGAAGATTTCCATCCACCGTCTGGTAGAAGGAGCCTTCACATAGCATCTCCATACTTCTTCCCATCCACTGATTGATTTTTCTGAAACTCTCCGAGTCATCGCATATACTTTTGTTCCATTCCTTATTATAAATACCTGTCTGTTTCCATCCTGTATGTCCTGCAGGATCATCTGTATAAGGATACATAATGTTCCCACTGATAATCAATCTCCCTGTACCGGTTTTCTGAGGACCATGGTTTGGAACAATGGGCAGCCCGGTATCCTGCGGAAGGCTCCAGCTTACTCCATCACATGTTGTTATATATTTCAGGCAGGTACCCCTGTGTCCCTGGTCTCCATGCTTTCTGACTCCATTCTGTATCATATCGGGTTCATATTCGTATTGTCCGAAGTAAGCAGTAAGGGTATCGCCATATTGATGAAACCCTGCTGCCGTAAGCACCAATTCGGAATGTTGTCCCCAAGTTGATGGTACCAAGGGAACAGGCTCTGTCCAGTGATAAAAATCCTCCGAGGCAGAGATCAAAACCCTCTGCCCCAAATCATCCTCATTCTGTCTGCCGTTTGACCATATGGCGTAAAATCTGCCCTTAAAGCAGGTAATTGAAGGATGATGTGAATATGTCCATTCTTTTTCAGGCTGATATAGGTAAACCATTTCCGTTTCAGCCTTCTTTCTGGGTTCGCAAGGTTTATAATTGTTCGTTATTTTACAGCCTGGCATTCTGCTCCTCCCAGCTGCCGTCAGGCAGCTCAAATTCGATAATTAAAACTACTGCAAATTTACTTTGAGAAAAGTTCACTCTCGTACTTTATTATTGTAGTTGATCTATCCTGATACAATCCACCACGATGCTTCCGTTCCAATGAATACCCCAGTGCAGGGTATAGCCATCCTCCATGGGAGTGATTGTTGTTGTATAGCTCCGCCTTCCTTCACCGTCACTATGCAGGACAGACTTTATTATAGTCTCTTTGGAAGAATTCTTTATCTCAAAATAATTCTCTCCTTCCCCATACGGCTCCTCAATAACTCTGTATTGGAAGGTTATCTCATAGGTTCTTCCCTTATTCAGCGGCAGCCTGTCCGGGGCGGAGTTCAAATATTCGACCCACTCGTCACTGTCCGGATGATATACCTTGCCAAAAGCTGAATATTTCCCATCAATAATCTTACTCTGATCTGTCACCAGTCTTCCTTTGTAATAAGTTCCTGCGGATAGATAAGTCGCATCATAGACTCCTTCTTCGAAGTTGATTTCAACCGGGAAGCCAGTCGCAACCGGTGCTTTTGAAACATTCCTGTCTTTCTGAAACTCCTTTTCTGCCGGTATGATGATCCCGCCCTTTTCTGCAATCAATATAAAATTATCTACTGCAAAGGAAGTATTTTTATAGGCTCCAAATTCCAAATAATAATCCTCTCGATCTCCAGTGATAAAAGTATGGGTCTTATTAACTGCTCCGTAATCACTCCATTCATACCAATTGGCGATGGTCTGCGAAAAATCAGGATCGGAATCACATTTTAGATCCAGATAAAAATAGTCTCCCTTTGCCTCCGATGCCATTTCCGGGTTTAGTCCAAGAGTAGAAAAACTGACATAATACGCTGCCTCAGCTTCTAAATGAAACGATGTACGTGCAACGCCATTTCTCTCCTCCGTTGCTGTTGTTTTAATAACCATTCCTTCGTTTCCTTCTATAGCACCGCCCGAGCTTATTAAAAAGGAGCCGGTGTTACCCTTTCGTCCGTTTATTTCTTCAAACAGACTCTCCTCATTCTTTTCAAAGGAAGTGTACCTGCCTTCTCCCATCTCATATATTGAAATATTGCTGATTATCAGAGGATACGCATTTTCCATGCTCCACACAAGTTCACAATCCTCATCTTCCCCTGTGTAGAAAAGTACTGTGCGTTCTGATTTAGAAGCAGAAACATCCTGCCATAGATAGGTTGTTAGTATTTTTCCGGTGGAACGGCTTTTAACAGTCAGCTGATATCTATCCCCTCCGTCAATTTCAATATCATCACGAACTATGTCAGTCTTATATTGAAAATGTACCATATATACTTTTCCAGGCTTAAGCTTTAATTGCTCTGAACTGCTTAGGACCTCACCGCTGTAACGCTCTCCCCTTTTTCCGGCATAAACCGCTTGCGTACCATTTAAGATATCCGGAAGCAATTGTGTGTCTTTCGACCTGATAAAGTCCTTTAAATCACATTGCTCCAAGCTTTCCTTAACTGAACGTTTTTTGTTATTTTCCTCAGAGCTCTCCTTAACAGTTAATTTCCCCGCACAAAAGAAGTTATTTCCGTCATTTCCTGAAACCGGAAGCTTTATAACCGCATCTTTTGTCTTCGTGTCTACGACTCCGAAGTACAGGCTGTACTCCCCTTCAGATAAATCTTCGGGAAGTTGAAAGGTGCTCCTGTGAAAATGCAGATCTCCATTTACAAAAACTTCAGGATCAAAGCCTTCATCCATTCCACTCCAAATCTCCTTACCTGCATTATCCTTCAGAAATACCTTCAAATCATAATCATTCCATACTCTGCCCGCTCCGGTATTACTCCAGATCTGGTTAAACTTAAATTCTCCGCCCGGTGCTGCAATTTTGCTATATTGAAGCCTGTGGGGTACAAGCCGGTATCCCATGGATAAACTGCCAAGATCCACCCACCAGTTTTCATTTTCCTCCACCTGAAGATACTGACTGGCAACCCAGCCAAGAGTTGTCATATAATTGATATGTATTTTGTACAAGGCTTCCGACATCAAATCATACAAACTATAGCCCCCATCTTTATTTTTATAATATGAATAACCTGAAAATGGCTCTCCAAGCAATGGCAATCTGTTATTGGATTTAAAAACCCGGTTTAAAAACTTGCTGTCCCAGTAATGGAGAGCCCCTCCAATCCCGTCCCTCCGGAAGGTAATCCCTTGCTTCAATGCATAATCATAGGCTGAAGCATGGGAAAACTGGTCCAGGGATGTCATAAAGGTATCAATCGCATCATATTGCACAAGGGATCGGTCGAATTCATAGGAAGCACTGACCAGCATCAGTTTCTCCTCTCCCCATTCCTTCTTCCATACTCCCAGAAGATGCCGTAACGTTGCAATTCTTTCCTCCATTGATTGAAATAGTCCGCCGCTGTGCCACTCTCCGAATTTACCGTATGCCCGGATTTCTATGATATTAATCTTCGGATTATCTCGGTAATGCTCTGCAAAAGCTTTTACGAAAGCATCATGCTTCTCTATAAAAATCGGATCAGCCAGATAGTAGGCACGTACTGCTTCACCATCCATCGAAATGACCTTATAATCCAGACCATAATTATCTCCAAGCCAGTCCGGGGCTCCAATCTTCGGATATCCAATTGTATTGGTGTCCATGGATAGACGCATATTGATCATCTTACCTTTGGAGGTCCAATATTCCACGGCTTCGTCCATATCACCCCAATGGTATTCCCCTTCCTCCGGCTCTATATAAGCCCATGAGGTAGAAAGACTGACGGTGCCAACCTCCGGAAAATCTCCCAGCCATCCCAGGGATGCTCTCCCTTCATAAAGCGGTTCCTCCAGCAATATCCATCCCATTCCGGGATTATCCAGTATTTCCTTACTTTCTTCATAATATACTATCTGGTATTCCTGGTCTTCTTTGTCCGTCTTCACTTTTGATATCTCTTCAGGTGTATTCTCCCCTTCCGTTCTTGTACAGCCTGTCATAGCTAATAGGATTAGCACCAACAAAAACACCGCTCCATATCTCTTCATAATTAGCCCCCCTGTACGGCAACACATTCACGGTACAGTAATCATTGTAGATACCATTCCCTGGGAATTCTATATTTATGGTTTCTATTAATTAAATAAGTACCGTACTTGTAAAAAAGTCTACGAACTCTTTTGATTTAACTTCAACTGCAATTTTAATCGCAGAACTTCCTTCTTCCGCCTCAGGAACAAACCTTGTCTCACCGGCATGTCCTTCCTCTGTTATTACCTTTACATTAATTTGCTGAAAGGTAACAATATCCGGGTTTATCAGGGTCTCCACCGTCAACGGATCATGGAGTATCGGTCTGTTCTTTTTATTATAATCCACCCACATGGCTAGATATTTTTGAAGAACCTCTGATTCCGGCTTTTTCTTATTAAGATACGACCTGATATCCCTCTCCGACATAAGACAATTCTCGGTTACATCCAGTCCCACGGCATAGACAGGTGCTCCACAGGCAAAGACTATTTTAGCCGCCTCCGGATCGCATAAGATATTCCACTCTGCAAAATTACGGAAAAACACCCCGCCCATCAACCGTATATCCTTTATCAGGGGAACAATATCAGGCGCTTTTTTTATTGCGGCCGCAATATTCGTTAAGGGGCCAATCGGAACCAGTGTTACCTCTCCCGGATATTGTTTGAGCATGCGGACAATAAATTTCACAGCTTCCTCTTCTTCATACTCGTACTTCTCAAGCTCAGGATAATACTGGCAATTTATGATGCCTTCCTCCCAATCCCTATCCGGAGCTTGGCCTTTTCGTGACAATGGTTTTCCCAGTCCTTTATAAACCGGAAGCTTTTCTGCTTTATACGAAGCCAGAAGAGCTTTTACCTGCTTTGCACGCATACTAACATTTTGAAATACAGTCGTTATGCCTAAGATTTCAAGCTCCGGTGCTTTTAATGCCAGTGCTATTGCAAATGCGTCATCGATATCATCACCGATGTCCGTATCTATAATAATCTTTTTTCTCTCATTCATTTCCTTGCCCTCATGTTCCTGAAATTTTGAAAGCTGGTATTATATAATTTCGTTTCGCAGTATCATAAGGAATACCATCTGCGGCTTTTTCTACTTGTAATCGGCTTTTGCCAATAATTTTGGAGTGGTTTCCAACATATGATCCAGTATTTCACGGATTTTATCAGGCTTCTCCCTCACCAGCAGATAAGTATGCCTGCTTTTTTTGTCCCTCGCCCAGGTTGTTACTCCGGCATCATCCACCGTGACTTTTCCAAACTCGTGCAAGGACCAATAGCCTGCTTCCGGCCTTACCGCATAGAGAATCGCCGTCAGATCCCAGCTTTCCCTGCCCCGCTCTCCTCCGGTGTATTTCTTATATGCGGATTTCACCGGATGATGAAGCTCCGACTTTAACATACCCTCTCCGGTAATGATATCCCATCCTATTTCATAACTGCAAAAAACGATTTCGCCGGGGAAGCGTTCACATACAATTTGAGAAGCGGCGATGTCTGCTTTTATATTAAACTCTGCATCTACCACATATTCACCGCCTATCACATAATCCTCCGGCCACGATTCCTTGAATCTTCCGCCCATAATCACAGTACGCTTTATTTTCTGCTTTAAAAGCTCTTCTCCGTTTAGCGGGCATATCCCATCCGCCTCACTCTCCAGTACCGCTCTCAAGGAGTAAAGGCTGCCAATTGCCACATATGTCACATCATGATCCGCACTCTCCCATAAGAGACGTCTTGTTAAGGCAACGGCATCCTCACATTCCTCATTATTCCGGTACCGGTTCGTAAAATTTTCAGCCAGATGCCTGGCATAAATATCATGTATCTCTTTTGCTTTATGGCAAACACCGATTGGAATATCCGGTCTCCCATAATATGTATTTATGGCACTGATACAACCGGCATTATATTTTCCGCTATAGCAATGAGTCATGCCGAGGATCTGCGCCTCTCCTTTGTCAGCCAGCGTGTGAAGAATGGCAATTGCTCCGGCGTCATCACAATCAACACCGATATCCGTATCAAGCAATATCTTTATCTTTGAGTCAAACATAAATACTCCTTACAATTATCAACTAGTTTATTTCCCCGTTCATTTATAGACTCTGCTATTAATCAGATACTTTTATCCTTTGATGCCCGTCGTAACAATACCTTCCACCAGATATTTCTGCATAACAAAAAACATGAAAATGACAGGTATACTGAATAATACACAGGCAGCCATGGTAACCGGCTCAAGAATCACCTCTGCTTTGTCTTTTATGAAATACATATTTCCAAACAAAGCTGCTGCCAAAGGATATTTTTTCGAATCAAAAAACATATACGGACCCATATAATCATTCCAGGTTCCACAGAACTGATTAAAAATTATGATAGCCATAATTGGTTTTGATAACGGGAGGAATATCCTCCAGATAATACCTATAAGCGAACACCCATCGATCTTCGCCGCTTCCTCCAGTTCCCTGGGAAACGACTGCAGAAATTGCTTTGTCAAAAAAATCAGATATGCATTACCGCCGACTCCTGCCAAAACCCAGATCCAGTACGTATTCATGATTTCAAGCTGATTATAGTAAATGAATTGAGGAATTGTAATTGCAATTGAAGGTATCATCAGCTGTATCATTACAAGAGCGAAGACAATCTTTTTTCCGGGAGCATTCAGTCTGGCAAGCGCATAACCATATAGAAAATCAAAGGTCATACTGCAGGTAAGAACGATGATTACCAGCTTTAAGGTATTTAAAAGATATTTAAAAAAAGGAACCATTGCCACTGCAAAATAGAAGTTTTCCCAGTGTCCTTCACTAAACCACAACAGCGGTGTTTTGTTCAGATACTGCCGAAAGGAGTTCATGAGCAGAAACAATAAAGGGTAAATAAATATCAGGCTGATAACGGCTATCACTAACCAGGAAACAGTACCAGATATAAGCTGTTTTTTCTTTTTTCCCAACACTATTTTTTTCATCCGCAATCTCTCCTAATCCCCGTAATAAACCCAATGCTTTTGAGACTTCATAACAAGGACCGTCATAATGTTAATCATAATAACAAGAATCCAAATCATAGCCAAGCCATAACCAAAACGACTGTAACCTAATATCTGCTGATATGCATGAACCATTAAAGTATAAACTGGCTTCAGAGGACGGTTTAACACTCCGTTCACGCCGTTAGCCAGTAGTACCGGCTGCGTATAAAGCTGCATACTGCCGATAATACCCATAATAAGATTAAAGAAAAGCACCGGCGAGATCATTGGTACGGTGATTCTCCAAAATTTCTTAAAATTATTTGCTCCGTCAATTGCCGCCGCCTCATAAAGTGCTCCGGGCACATTATTGAGTGCCGCAAGATTAATCAGCAATGATCCTGTAGATCCCCAGGTCAGCATAATAATCAGAGCATAAAAGACATATTCATACCCCAGCCAGTTGACGGATGTAATACCGAATAAGCCAAGGACTCTATTTAGCCCACCTGCGTCCTGGTTAAATATAATTTTCCACATAAGACTTGCTGCAACGGAGGGGATGATTGCGGGCAAATAAATAATTGTCCGGAATACTTTTAAACCCTTTCTTGCTTTATTCAGCAGCAGCGCACAGCCAAGTCCCACACCCATCCCGAGGGGGACGCTTACTATCCCTATCAAAAAGGTTCTCCATAAAGAATACCTGGCCACATCATCTCCTAATACCCTGGCATAGTTTTTTAAACCGATAAAATTAACCCGATCATAATTATAACCGGTATAATCTGTTAAGCTCAGATAAAAACCGTTTGCAAACGGTACCAGCTTTATCGCAACAAACATGATAATAAAAGGAGCCATGACAGCATAAAAAAGGACTGCTTCTTTATTTTTAAACTTTATTTTCTTTTTCTTCATTGATTTCATCTCTTTTTCAATAAATTCTTATTGCTCACTTCTTGTTGCTGTAACCATAAACCATCTCATAACCGAAAGGCCGTTTGTGCGTATAAGGTATAATGCCGGCAATATCGCAAAATACTGCCGGCATTATAACAGCATTATTTTTTATTCCACACCAACGATGTCCATACCTTCATCAATCATAGTATTATAATCCTTCTGCATTCCCTTAATACAATCCTCTAAGGAAATTCTGTCAAATAAGTACTCGTCAAAATACTGGCTGAAGGTGGATTCCACACCGCCCGCATCAACATATGGATTGGTTACTAAGGCCGTCAGTGATTCCATTCCCTTTTGATTTGCTGCAAAGCACTGTTTATCAAAATCAGTTGACTGCGGCATAAAATCAGTAAATTCATTGATGGACGGGTTACCCCAGCCGGATTTAACACGGTCTTCTCCAAATTTGCCTCCAAGATATAACTCAATCAGCTTAAAAGCTTCATCCTTATGCTTACTGCCGGAATATACGGAAGCACCCACACCGGCAAGGCAGCCGGAAATCGGATTCGAGGTATCATACTGAGGTGTCTGTATCATAACAAAGTCCTGCAAATGATCCTTTGCCGTATCCATGCCTTTTAGATTACCGCTGTACCAGTAGCCTTCCATTACCATGCCAACCTCTTCATTCGCCAGTCCGTTAAAGCCTGAAGGTGCAGCACTGTATGGACCGTAGGAAGCGCCGCCCTCGGTAATATATTCCTTCCACCACTCCAATACCTTTCTCATTTCAGGTGTATCTATGTTAGCAGATTTTAAATCCTCCGAATATAAGGAAGATCCCAGCTGAGCCAGCTGCAGAGTAATCTGCTGGGACATATTATTCGTTGTTGCATAGCTCCAGCGGGTTTGCTTACCATCTGCATCAAACTTCTTAATCGCCTTAGCCCAACTCATCATATCATCCCAGGTGTAGTATGTATCAGGGTCCGGAACCGTGAGGCCTGCCTCTTCAAATACTTTTTTATTGATGAACATTTGAGAATCGATGCTCCAGTCCTTCACAATACCGTAGGTTGGACCCGAACCGATCCTTTCCCCATCAAATTTATACATATTTTGGACATTGCTGAAGGTATAATCCTTAAAAACCTCACTGTCTGCAATATAATCATCCAACGGCTCGTACAGACCTCTGGCAGCAAACATACATCCCATATGGAATGCAGATAAGATCCAGACATCGGGAGCGGTTCCGGCTGCAATCATGGAATAAAGCTTTGTAGTATCTGCACTTACTACCTCAATATCCATCCAGGGATAGGTTTCCTTTACGAGATTATAGAAGGCTTCATTATTACGAAGGTCATCTCCCCAAACCTTTAAGGTTACAGACTCATGCTCTTCTGTTCCGTTTTCAGCAGAAGAAGCCGGTTCTTGAGTTACATCCGCGCTCGTGCTATTATCACCGGAGCTGTCTGCATTTTCTTTTTTGCCCGTTTTTTCCTCACCCGGCAAAGGAGTATTGCAGCCTGTTAAAGAGCTAATCAGCAATCCAACAGCCATTAAAACAGCTAATATCTTTTTCATTTTTCTCATTGTTCTCTTCCTCTTTCTCTGTTATTTATATTGATACATTTCATGCGCATTGAAATAGCATTAATACCCTTGTTATATTACCCTGCTTTCTGATGATTTTTCTTCAAAATTAGATACTTCCTTACCGACCAGCTTATCCTTTTGCAATATTTTCCGATACTCATAGGGAGTCATTTCCAATCTCGCTTTAAACATTGAATTAAAGTTTGATGCGTCCTTGAAGCCGCAAAGCCGTGCCGTGGCACCGATAGAATTTTTTTTATCTGCAAGCAGTTCCTTCGCCTTCGCTATTTTCAGATTCATTAAATACTGAACCGGCGAGACCCCCATTTGCTCTTTAAAGATATGGCGCATCCGGTCATAGCTGTAACCCAGGCTCTCAGCCACCTTCTGCAAATCAACATTACCCTCGTAATTTTGCTTTAAATATCTCTTAATATAATCAACAATATCAAAGCGGCCTTTTTTTGCTGTGCTGGATTTTAACATTCTCCCCAATAGCAGCACTATTTCACATAGCATCAGTTGAATCCGTTCATCACAATTTTCCGGACGATATTTTACCTCTGCTTCAATCTTTAAAAACAATTCGTAAATTTCCTTGGTCAGAGGATTCTCCTCAAGTACCGTATTCATTAAAGAAACCGGACTGTCTTCTATTTTAACTATACAGAAAGTAACATCCGCATCGTCTATTGTGGTTTCATCATGCCAGGTCTCCGGTGTAATAACCGCGATTGAATTGTGTTCGAATTTATATTCAATATCATCAATCATGGTTTTTCCCATACCGCTGCGATACAAAATAATTTCATATTCCGAATGCTTTGCCAAATGAACATAGTCCTTTTTCAAGTGATGATAATTTAGGAACATCTGCAGTTCACATCTCATCGGCCTTCACCTGCCTTCAAATACTTAATTAATGATTTTTATGAATTAAGTATAGCACACGAGTTATGGTATATGTGGCTAACCTAAGAAAATTATATTTTATATCACCATGCTTTTTTACAAGCTTCTCCTAGGAGCCGATTTAAAATTTATTCAATATAGGCTAAATGTGATGTTATTTTGAAATATTTTTAATTATTTTCAACAACTATAATTTTATTTAATAAATTCACCCCTGATATACATCAAAACATCCAATTGGTATATATGGCTATTTTTATGTATAATTTTCCTGCAAGGGATTGCTAAAATTATAACTCATAACCTGACTCATCCACGGAATTGAATTAGATGCTCCTGCTTTCGTCACTGTAATCGCAGCAGCTCTCGCAGCAAGGTCCAAGGCTGTCTCAAGTTTCTCACCGGTAAAGATACCGCTGATAAGGTATCCGGTGAAGGCATCTCCGGCCGCTGTTGTATCAACCGCATTTACAGGATAAGATTTCTGGCGGATACAGGCTTTATTATCTCTATAGATAGCCCCCTTTGCTCCAAGGGTCAGAACCAACTTCTGTTTCGGATATTTTACCAGCAGCTTCTGTAATATCTCTTCCGCGTCCCTACTTCCGGTCAATTCCTCACCTTCCACTTCATTCAATATCAGCCAGGCAACCTTTGATAAATCACATTGAAGGATTGTGTCATCCATGGGTGACGGGTTCAGAAAAATTGTTATACCTCTATCGGCTGCATATTCTATCAGATACGGAAGATTACTAACTTCATTTTGAAGCAGCAGAAAATCTCCCTCCGAAAAATCATCCAATACAGCTTTGATATCTTCTTTTATAATCTCCCTGTTTGCACCCGCATATAAAATAATGCAGTTATTCCCGCTTTTTTCCACCTGGATGATTGCATGTCCGGTTACAGATCCGTTTGTATCCAGATACCCAATATCTACTCCATTTTCCTCCAGAATTTGAGACAGCTTTTTTCCATCCTGCCCTATTTTCCCCGCATGATAAACCGGGGTACCTGCTCTTGCCAGTGCTATGGACTGATTTAGTCCCTTTCCTCCCACCATACATAGATTATCCCAGGAAGTTATCGTTTCACCTGGCCTCACAAAATGATCCAGATGATACACATCATCTATGTTCAGAGAACCAAAATTAAGAATTCTGGCCATACCAATTCCTCCTTCTTGTATCCGTAATTTACTTTGCTGCAGCCGCATATCTGCTCTTATTTTGCATTCCAGGAACAAAAGCATGTTCCTAACCTAACTTATTCCTAACTTATATTATCATTGTAATTATGGTATATGTGGCTGATTTGAAAAACAGCCACATTTATATAAGGATTTATGGTAAAATAATCCCGACATCAACTTCAGGAGAAGCACCCGGAAAGCTCAGACCTTATGAGCTTCTATGCCAGAGAGGTCACTGGGATTTGTCCGGATATGAAAGGAGATAATTATGTCATTTCCAGGTAATAAAAAGAAGGCCTTCACTTTCAGCTATGATGACGGAGTAGAACAGGACCGGCGGCTTGTCAGTATTTTTAACAAGTATCGCCTGAAATGCACCTTTAATCTGAATTCCGGAATCCAAAGCGGTGCAAGCCAATGGGAAAGAAACGGAATTACTGTAAGGCGCATGAATGTTGCAGGTTTAAAAGAACTATACCAGGGCCACGAAATTGCAATCCACTCTCTTACACACCCAAGGCTGGAGCAGCAGAATATCGAAACAATTCAAAATGAAATAACCCAGGATCGAATTAATCTGGAGGATATCTTTGGTTACCCCATACATGGCATGGCTTATCCTTATGGCACATATGATGATAGAGTAATCCAGGTACTCAAAGAGAACGGTATCAGATATTCAAGAACCGTTATTGAAACCGGTGATTTTAAACCTCAAAGCAATCTCTTGGAATTAAAAGCCACCTGTCATCACAATAACAAAAGCCTGATGAAGCTTGCTGAAGAATTTGTGAACGCTGACCCTGCGGAACCAATGACTTTCTATGTATGGGGTCATAGCTACGAATTTGATTTTGATAACAACTGGGACATGATAGAAAATTTCTGCGCTTTTATCAGTAACCGAGATGATATTTTCTACGGTACCAACTCTGAGGTACTATTCTCACTGTAAAGTCAGCCACATTTGCAATCTGCTCTATGTTAGAATAAGCCAGGATATGAGTTCATCATGTCCCGGCTTATTTTATTATAAAGAAACGGAGGAAGCAGCATATGAAATTCTGGCATGAGGATAACGGTGAAATCTTAAGTAACCCCGGTATGGGCTGGGTTATTCACCATTCCATCGAAAAGGGCTATAAAGACTCTAATGAGCCCTCTATCTATGACAAATTGGATAATGTAGCACTGTTATCCTACTGGGCTGCATTGGAACCGGAGGAAGGTAAATTCCATTGGGATGACCTCGATGCGTCTGTGGAGAAATGGACAAAGTACGGCAAAAAGCTCCAGTTCCGTATCTCAACTGATCCGATGTTATACAAAAACCGCTCTGAAGGAGCACCGGATTGGCTATACCAAAAATATAATGTCCCCTTTTACTTGGATAAGACGCTTCAACCGGCTGCAAAATATCCGGATTATCTTGATCCCATCTATCAAGACAGGCTAAGGCGTTTTCTGTATGCGCTATCTGAGAGATACGGCAGCCTGGAGCAATTGGAAACCGTCGACCTGCGCGGTTATGGCGCCTGGGGAGAATGGCACAGCGGATATCCGTATGACAGTTATGCTAAACGTAATCTAGCTCTGCGCAGTATTATTGATACCTGGTATGATGCCTTCACCTCCAAAAAGACGCTGATACTATCCTGCTCCTATGAATGGCGTCAGGATTTTACCCCTCCTTTGCATGCACCCAAATCCTATGAGGAGTTTCTCTACTGGTCAGCCTTCGATTATGCTTTATCAAAGGATAATATCTCCTTCCGACGGGACGGAATCGGAGGTGCGGTTAAAATCTGGGATACCCTGCTGATGAGGAATTTCTATGAGTCCAAAAAATGCAAACCGTTGATCTGCGAATATTTTGACGGCTATAACAGTAAGATCAATGGCTCCCGCGGATATTTTGTTGATGATTCTGTAGAGGAAGCCCTGATGCTTCATCCGAACTATATGATGCTTATGTGGGACAGCATCGATTTCTATACAAAACGTCCGGATCTTATCGATCATGGTCTCAAGAGAATGGGTTACCGCCTGTTACCCATATGTGTTGAGACTGAAACCGAAGCAAGTAAGGGAGATATTCTCACCCTCAAGCATACCTGGACAAATCTGGCTGCCGGACGCTTCTGCGATAATGCAATATTAAGGATAAGATTAGTTAATCTTGATACTGGAGCCAGTACGATAACAGAGGAGACCATGTTTCAGCCAAATATAATAAACGAGAAGGAACTCTATAGCTGCTATTCGAATCTTCGGATTCCGGAAGGCTTTGATGCAGGTCCCTGTCAGATAGAATTTCAGATATTCAATTCCCAGAGAAGTACACCAATCCGTCTGCCCATAACCGGAACCAAAGACAACTTTTATCCGGTGGCTAACTTGACGGTATTGTAAGCGTTATGATTAAGCAGCTTTATATTCGGACCGAATGGGAAGTGTCCATAAGGAAGCAATTACAAAACCAAATAGATAGCTATGCAACAGATTGGTAAGGATATATAATTAAAAACGACACATTATTTCATAAAAGTTGAGGTTGAATTATTTTGTAATGAAATCAGAGATATAAAATTTATTTTCAATTTCATGCAACCACAGTTTCAAAACGGGAAGTAGATAGATGAAGGGCCCTAACAAAAGACTGGGAGGTGAAAGAATGGAGGACAGTAGCATAGTAGAATTATATTGGACGCGCTCTGAACACGCAATAACAGAAACAGCGTCAAAATATGGGAAATACTGTTACGCCATTGCCTACAATATTCTTACAAATAAAGAGGATGCGGAAAGAGCAGTTTTCATATACCGCTACTGGTACTTGGATTCCATTGATCAAATTAGCAGGGCGTTTGATTTCAGTAATAGTAAGGTCAAATCTATGCTCCACAGGACAAGGACTCACTTGCTTTGCTATTTAAGACAGGAGGGAGTGGAATGAACGCCAACCATATTCTCGACGCATTAGAGATGATTGATGATAAATATATCATACAGGCAAAGGAGCATAATGCTATGGACATAACTTCTACGAAAAGTACACAAAAGAGGGGTGGGAACTGCAAGCGAACCCTTGTTTTAGCTGCAGCCATTATAACAGTATTAGCACTTTGCGGATTCGCGGCCTATCAATTTGGCTGGTTTGACCCGTGGTTCCAGAAGCCTTCCAAAAACCCGATAGAAACCGTCCAAAGTGCAATCGAAAATCAGGTAGATAAAGAGTACACATTGAGCGTGCAAATCGAAGAAATAAAAGTCGATGATGAAGAAACTAGGCGCGTCGTTCAGATGTATTCAAGCAGTGAGTTGGCCGAAGAAAGAGGCTGGACAGATGAATATTTGGCGCAGCATTTTATTGTCGTATTGGCGAAATACTATGTCAAGTACGATCACACCAAGACTTTTTTGGATGACGGTAATACAGAGCAATATTTCTATTTGACGCAGGATGAAAATACCGGAGAATGGACGATTGTAGACAATACAAGTCCAAATGTTTCTAATGATACTCAATAATCCCGATGATTTGTGATGTTGAATAATGCGGAAATGTGCATAAGCAAATGCCCATCATGGTTCACTGCCAAGACGGGCATTTTGCTTAATTTTTTCTTCAACAGACTTAGCATTATCTCCTGTCAGCCGTTCCTTTAGTAACGTATTTCGTTTCGTGACAGTTACCTGCTTCACTGAATAAGCAAGTGCCTTCTTTGCTCCTACCATAATCCGAAGCAGATAGGGTGATCGCCTGCTGGCGGGCCTTTATCATTCATTCGTCCGATATTCAGAAGGGGTGACCCCGGTGCTTTGTTTAAACATTTTCGAAAAATAATCCACATCAAAACATCCCACCTTCTCTGATATATATGCTACGGACAGCGTCGTATTTTTTAACAATTTCATGGCATTTGACATTCTAATATTAAGCAGGTATTCATTGAAGGGCAATCCGATATTTTTTTAAAAAGCCTGCCCAAATAGGCAGAATTAATATAGAAGCTGGAGGAAAGACTGCGAAGCGTGATTTTTTCTGAATAACCTGCGTGATTTTCTGCAAAACTCTATTTTGCTGGACCTTATCCTGAAAATATACCGCATCCTCTTTGTCTTCCTTCTGCATATTACAGCTCAAAAAATCCACGCAGCTAAGAAAGGAATCGCTTAAACAATCTATTTTTTCCTGTGCCTTGCTGACAATCATACAACCCAAATGGATTCCGGAGCGGAAGGCTTTCGTCATTTCCAACCGGTGTCTCACTGCAAACAATGGCTCTCAAAAGTATGAATGCGAAAAATTTATACTCTACACTAATTGTTACCTCTGCTTTTTCTGCGATCATAGCTATATTTCTTTTCCTGCTGAACGCTAACAGAGGTATTACCGTAAACAGCCGGACGATCCTCTTTGACATTGTCTTCGGTGCGATATCCATCACTACTCTGTGCTGCGAAAACATGGCTTTACAAACCGGTCCCATGTCCTACACCGTTTTCTTTATATCCGCCAGTATGGTTATCCCTACCGTAGGTGGTATTATCCTATGGAAAGAACCCCTGACCATCAGCATCGCAGCCGGGCTCATATTATTCCTGTCTTCTTTTTATCTTATATTAATCGCCGGAAAAAAGGAGAATGAAAAGGGAAATATTAAATGGGTAATCTTATGCCTGATTACATGGATGCTGAACGGATGCTCCTCCATCGTCACGAAAGCGCACCAAACCATAATGAACGGCAAAGAATCCTCTGAACTGATGATGATCGGCTTTGCAGTCGCAGCATTGATATCCTCCGCCGCAATCCTCTCATTAAAAAAATGCTACTATACTAACCGCGCACAGCAGACACAAACTCTTACTTTTACTCCCAAATTCCTTATTCTGTTACTGTTTACTGCGATCGGCAGCGGAGGAGGAAATATACTTACAACTACTCTTGCCGGCAAGGTCCCCGCCTCTTTGCTGTTTCCATTCCTGCTTGGCGGAATGACGGTTGCTACTACGCTTTACTCTCTGATATTTGAGAAGGCAAAAATCAGCGTTTGGGGGAAGCTTGGACTAGTCGTCGGTATCGCTGCCATTACAGCAATCAATGTCCCATAAAACTTTCCCCATTTTAGGAACAGGCATAGCCCTTGACAAAATAAAACCGAACGATTTTGTTGATATTCTCGTTCGGTTTTATCATGTTTCTTTGGGCATCTTCTATTACCAATTGTTATAGCTGAACAGCCGGAAATTGTCCTCCAATCCATATGCTTCCGTCTTTACATAGTTAGCTGATTTCTTCCACTTCCACTCCGAAATGGTCAGACACTACAAAACCGTTGATACCATTAAAAACTATATTAAACTTACCTTTTTCTAAAGGCATATTTTTTAAAATAAAATCAATTCTTTTTCCGTGCTTTTCTTTCTTCCATCCATCAATGAACCCTTGTGTTGTAACACAACTATCATGATATTGGTTTAAATCCCATGTATCCTTCCATATCCTATCTTTCATGATATAGTCATATCCTTCTTCTCTGACCCCAGCCGGATTATTAAAGTCGCCCATGACATATATGATACCACTTTCGTTAAGACATATCTGTCTGCAAAATTGATCCCATTGATTTGAAAATCGCTCTTCACCTTTCTTCCACCATCCAAAATGTACGGAATAAAATGCTATCTTTTGTTCTTGATAACAAATAGTAATTCCAACCTGCCTTCTTGTTTCCGGACTTATTCTATTCGTTTCCTTTGAAACCACCAGACTCTGGGTATCAAGTATCGGTTCTCTGCTAAGTAATGCAAGCCCTTCTTCATATATACCATAGCCGATGTGAGAAATCGCAAAGGTCCAATGATATACCTCTCCTAACTCCTGCAAGCAACTTACTAATTTATATGCGAAATTATCTTTTCTTACTTTTGTAGTCTCATCTGCCTCTACATATCGACATTCCTCTAGTTCCTGTACATCAACAAGTTTTTCTTCAACCGTCTGGTTTACTTCCTGTAAAGCGATAACGTCATAACCTTCTAAATGTATTTTTTGTGCAATGTATTCCATTTTTTCATCCCAATTATTTTCAACTAAACTATGGGAATTCAAACTTAGTATTTTCATGCTTCGTCACACTCTCTCCGTCTAGTAAACTCACACCTCACGATGTGGGCTCCTATTCAGAACCGTGCGTGCGGCTTACCCACACACGGCTCTTCATAACAACCTTCACACTAACAACTCATATCCTCATATGAAACAAACATTGATTTAATCTCTGGGCACACCTTATCCTTTTACAGCACCATTTGTAAGTCCTCCTATAATCTGCTTTTGCATTAACAGATATAAAATAATAATGGGTAAGCTTGATACCACGAAACAAGTAAATGCTAAATTATAATCAACACCATACTCTGACTGGAAAATATATTGATATAATGTCAAGGTCCAGATCTTCCATGAACGGTTCAAAGTAACAAGTGGAAGCATAAAGTCATTCCAAATGGAAAGTCCTTCTCGAATAATCACAGTGGCTATAATTGGCTTCATTAATGGGACAATAATTTTTTTGTATATTTGAAAAGTATTGGCACCATCAATATATGCCGCTTCTTCTATGCTTGAACTGATTGAGTCCAAAAAACCAACATACAAGAAAACGCTCTCACAGGTAGCGTGGGCAATATATAAAATAATCAGTCCTGTCTGATTTAACATGTTAAGACTACTTAAAAGCTTTACAAGCGGAACCATACGTACTTGAAAAGGAAGGAAAATTCCTATTAGTAAAAAAATATATAGAAATCGAAATCCTCTGTTTCCTCTCATCCCCCTAGAAATGGCAAAACTCATAGCGGGCATTATTAATAAACTTCCTACTACTGACATTACAGTTATGTATATGGTATTACCATAAGCATAATACAATTTAGGATTAGCCAAAACCTCAATATAATTGCCTAGATAAATAGATTTAGGTAATGTAAAATAACTGATCGCTGTTTCTGTAGTTGTCTTAATTGTTGTTATCATACAGATATACAAAGGAAAAAGGATCACAAGAAGTCCTAATAACAACATAAAATATACACCAATTTTAATTTTCTTCTTTTTTATCATACTTCAACCTTCTTTTTATTTGTAATCTTTATCTGAATTGCAGATATTAACGCAATAAGGATTCCTGTTATAATTGCCTCTGCAATACTATAGCTGTACTTATGCTGTACAAATCCATGATCATAGATTAAAAGTGCGATACTTTTCGTAACACCGCCTGGTCCGCCCTCTGTTAAGCTTTTAATATAATCAAATACATTTAGGCCAGACTTAAGTGATAGTACTAATACAACGCTCAAGGTTGGTAGCAGGTAAGGATACTTGATACAAAAGAACCTATGTAATCCATTTGCTCCATCTATCGATGCAGATTCTAGTAATTCCTCCGGAATAGTCTGTAATCCTGCCAGAAAGAGTAGTGTCGGTAAGGCAACTCCTTGCCAAATATGTACAAATAAAATTCCCCACATGGCTAAATTCTCATTCGCTAGAATATTATAACTCAACACGTCAATATTCAATCCCTCACCTATCTTTGGTATGATTCGATAAAATATTTGATTAAATATTAAACTCACAGTAATCATACTTAGTATTGCAGGGAGGAAATATACCGTCCGAAAAAAAGAACGTCCCTTTATTTTATTATTAAGTAATAAAGCCAGAATCATTCCTAAAACCACTGTGCCAATTACCAAAATTACAGAATATTTTATGGTAAATGCAAGGGTACTTAAGTATATCTTGCTATGTAAAATTTTAGTAAAATTGTTTAGACCAATAAAGTCATAACTTTTTCCAATTCCATTCCAATTCGTAAAGCTATAATAAATTCCTAGGCATATAGGGAAAACAAAGAAAAAAGTATATAATAAAACACCGGGTACTGTCATTATTTTATACGCTAAATTACGTTCTGACATAAATACACTTTTTTTTGTCTTTTTCATCATTGTTTTCATGATACCACCACTTTCTTACTTTTTTATTTAAAGAAGAGATGTTGTATATTTGCTACAGCATCTCTTTCTAAATCTGCTTATTTTTATTTTGTTTATTCAGTATAAAATTCTGGTAAAATTTCTGATGCTGATTCTACAAAAGCGTTTGTATCCTTATCCATAATTAATTTTTGCGCATAATCTCTCATTGTATTTCTAAGTCCACTTGGCCAAATTGCGTTGAGACTTACAAATATATCGCCGTTAGCCATTTTTTCAGTAACTGCTGATAATTCTGCAACATTAGACTTAACACCATTTATTACATTTGGAGAGCCTTCATTGTCACAATATATTTGTGCATTTTCTGCTTGACTTAAAAATTTCAAAAATAACATGCATTCCTCTGGATATTTTGTAGTATTAGAAACCGCAAAACTGGTATCAATACTTATTGGAACTTTGGTATTCTCACCTGTAGGATTAGGGAATGGAATCATAACCACCTTAATGTCAGGATTATATGATTTTAATGTAGTAAGTGTCCATGTTCCATTAATAAGCATAGCGCCTTCACCATTTACAAAGTTCTGATAAGATGCTTCTTGATCTACACCAACAGAATCACTGGTTGTATATTTTACGATATCTGCCTGCGTCTTTGCATATGTTGTCATTGTTGTCGAATCCTTAGCCGAAAGATCTCCTGCAACAATTTGTCTGAATTCTGCATCCGCATTATCATTGATAATACCCATAATACGTTCCATTCTCTGTCCAACTACACCTAAATCTTTATCTGCACAGATGAACGGTGTAATACCTGCCTGCTGTAACTTCTCTGCCGTAGCCATCAGCTCATCATATGTTGTTGGAATTGCAATTCCTTGCTCTTCAAAAATATCTGTTCTAATAAATAAACCGTAAGCACTTAAAGAATAAGGAAGTCTCCAGTTCTTATCATTGTATTCGGATAATGCTAATGTATCCGCTGCCACATTGTTCAGGAATTCCTGTCCTGTCAGGTCCATAATGATACCTTCCTCGAACATAACCTCATATGAATTATTTGTTGAACAGCTAAATAAATCCGGCATCTCATTCGTTTGTGCTCTAGTTGTAATAACCGTTTCAAAATCAGCTGTTGTAGTTTGTGTCACTTTAATGTTCTGATTTTCTTTTTCAAACTTTGCAATCAGTTTATTCATACCTTCAATTGCTTCTGTCTCGGTCTTATGGTTTAGATACTCTATCTCAACCACTTCATCTGATGTTTCTTCTGTTTTTGCTTCTGGTGTCTCTTCTTTTTTTGTTTCTGATGTTTCTTCTGTTTTCGTTTCTTCTGTTGTTTTTACTCCGCAGCCTGTTAATAAGCTACCCGCTAAAACAATTACTAATAATACAGCAATTAATTTTTTCGCTTTTCTCATATTACCCTCCCGGTGATTTATTTATTGTTTTTACAACTATTATTATAATAACTTACATCTTTTCTTCCATCTCATTTTCTAATATTACTTATCATTTTTTAAGAACATTATGTATTTTGACGATTTTAGATATTACTAAATGCATTTTGTATTGCATTATGCTAAACCGCTTTGTATAATAAACTATATCATATCGATATTAACTTCTTTAGGTAGAGGACATAATTATGAATAAAGAACAATTATACACAAGACTTCGAAAGACTTCTATTAAAAACAGACTACTTTTCCTTTTCCTAGTTCAAGCCATTATTGTTTTATTATGGTGTTTTACCTTAGTTAAGCAATCTGTATCAAATTATACGGACTCCATTTCCTTTCATAATGCACAAATAATCAGTACCTTTCAAGAAGATATTGATTCGGCAATAAACACTCTTTCCTCCGTAACCAAATTTCCTATTATTAATTATGCATATAGGGATTCTACCATTCTAAATGAGCTTGCAAAAGAAACCCATTCACTTAAGAACTATACCTATAATAAAATTATCCAAAAAGACATTGCTACTTTATTGGATATGAATACAAATATACATCTAATATCTGTTATGGATAAAACCGGCTCACATGTCTATTGTACAAGTAAAGACACAAGTTCCTATTATACAGCCATCGATTCACCAAACTCCGGCTATTACCAGAAAGCAGTTGCTGCAAAAGGCAAACTTGTCATTATGGAAGCCTCTGTTTTTGAATCACTTAATATTTCTTCTCCTGAGGATGGTATATATGGAATACGCGCTCTTTACTCTATCAAACCATATCAATCTGTCGGAGCTGTATTATGCTGTATTGACATGAGTTATGGGATGACTTTCTTTCAATTAAGCAAGTCCTTTCCAGAACAAAATATCGGTGTTTATGAACCGAATGGCAGTTTTCTGGTTGGAAGTATTTCAACCGATTTATATAGTACACTAAAAGAACAGCAAAAAGATAATCTTGTAACAAATCAGCTCTATACAAGTGTTTTGAAAGTCAATAATAGATCCATGCTTTATCATTATGCATTATCCGACAAAAACTACCTATGCGTTGTAGAAACTCCTTATTCATTAATTATTTCAAAAATAGTAGAGACAAAGTTTTTGTTATTCTTCTTTCTAATATTATTAGTAATCAGTATGATTTCAATTACGATTCAATTGGTTAAAAGTATAGAATCTCCTATTCGTAAACTATCTAAAGCATGTGAGGAGATAAAAGAAGAGAAATTTGGAATTATAGTAGACGACAATGCTTCTGATGAAATGAACGAATTAATACAATCATTTAATTCGATGTCAAAAAAAATACATTATCTAATCGAAGAGGTGTATCATAAAGAATCCATTCAATTAAAAACAGAACTCCAATTTTTACGTTCCCAGATAAATCCGCATTTTGTTTATAACACATTAGAAACAATTCGTTCCTCTGCTTTATTGAATAATAATACTGCAATTTCTGAAATGACATCTCTGTTTGGCAAGATTTTACGATATGGAATATCTAACTCTGCAACGTTGGTTCCTGCAAAAACAGAACTAGATAACTTAATTGATTATATTACTTTGCAGAAAATACACTTTAAGGATCGACTTATAGTAAATATGAACATTGAATCAGAAATATACAATTGCAATCTGATAAAGCTCATATTGCAGCCTCTGGTTGAAAATAGTATTTATCATGGCATCACTACCATCAGCCATATCGGAATTATTGATATTTTAGGTTATTGTGATTCGGATACCCTTATATTTAATGTCAGCGACAACGGAATCGGTGTAAGTGAAGAAAAGGTAACTCTGATTAATGATTATATAAATGAAAGAAATAGTGCCTTTAAGGGTATTGGTCTTAAAAATGTAAACCGAAGAATTCAGTTGTTTTACGGAAATGAATATGGTATCACGTTTCATTCTGTTATTAACAGCGGAAGCCTTATCATACTTAGAATTCCAATTACCACGATAAAGGATAAAAATATAAGTGAGGATGGAATAAATGATAAGCATATTAGTAGTTGATGATGAAGTGTTAATTCGCCAATCTATATTGAAAATGCTAACTACTCACTATGGTGAGCAAATAAATCTATATAATGCAGAAAATGGTTTAAAGGCAATAGAACTTATCTCTGCCATCTCCATTGATATCATTATTTCAGATATTAAGATGCCAATTTGCAACGGTATAGAGATGTTGAGAAAGCTAAAGAACATGAATTACGCAGGCGATATAATTATTTTAAGTGGTTTTGATGATTATGATTTGGTGCGTGATGCACTAAAGCTTGGTGCAACAGACTATTTATTAAAACCTTTACAGAATTCTGAGTTCTTTAACTTATTAGATGGTTGTACAAAGCGAGCTATACACCGAGAATTATACCATACTCAATTTCCAACTGAGACAATCTATTCTGAAGGAAATCTATATGAGCAGCAATACACGTTAGAGCAATTAATCTCAAACGATAGTTCCACTCTATCTGCTTATTCCTCCTATTCTCATTGTCTTATGGTTTTTGTAGATATTTTTTATCAGAAGCCTTTTTCTAAGGGTGCATTAAAAAAGGCTTATTTATATGAAGTAGAAAATCATTTTTCTGCTTTTTCAAAATCCGAATGTACAATAATTCAAGGAGAATCTGATAATTTATGGCTGATCGTGCTCTTTTGTCAGGAATACACTGATTTTTCCTGTGTGAATAGTTTTATGAACAAATGTAAAGATAGGCAGATTAAGGTAAGTAGCAGCAGCCTCTTCCTTATCGATGAATTATCAAACGCATACAAGCAGGGTTTAAGGAAGTTGGATTCTTGCTATTTTGACCTTCCTAGTATTGTGCCTACCCATCCTGAGGCATTTCCTTATCCAAAGCAAATGGAAAAACTAATTGATTATATTTATCAATTCGAATTTATACCAAGTTGTAATATTCTACAGAATCTTTTCTATAATATTAATGCAGAAAAACCTCCGGTTGTAGAAATCAGGAGACTTTTTACCGATTTCATCTATAGTATTATGCAAAAAAATAATAGTTATATCAAAATAATAGGTAAATATAAACTGACAGAAAATGATATTGTTCAAATTATATCAAATTCTTTTAGCCTTAGTCACTTAAAGAAAGATTTTATTCGAATCTTTGATATATATATGAAAGAGGCACGAGAAAATTCAATTCAAAAAGATGAATACTATATTCGTAAAGCCAAAGAATATATTGATCATGAATTTCGCAATGATATTAATTTGAATTCACTCTCGCAGCATCTAAGCATTCATCCAAACTACTGCAGTGCAATCTTTAAGAAAAAGAGTGGTATGACATACTTAGCATATCTGCGTAAGGTTCGTATTAAGGAAGCCTGCCGGCTTATGGAGACAACTAACATGAAACTCTATGAAATCGCTGAAAAAGTTGGTTACCATGATACCGTCCACCTAAATCGAGCATTTCAAAAAGAAACGGGCCGACCACCTAGCTTATATAACAGAAGACTATAAGTTTATAATCCTTATTGGCAGCTGTTTTCCTAGATCGTTTTCTTGAGCAATTTCACATCGCATACCGAATCCGGTATACGAATATGCAAACCGCCGAGAACTTTTGCACCGTATATTTTCAGCAACCGTGCCGTACATCCTGCACATCTCCGCTGAATGCACCCATCGTTGCCATGCAGAGGATTTCTTATAATTGGATCCTTAACTGGATCCTTGCGAGGATGCCTTTTTGTTCTACCGTGTCCGCAGGCAGCAAATGCCCATCATGGTTCACTGCCAATACGGACATTTATTCGATTTTTACGATTTTCTTTAATCTTCTCTTGATCCCACTGGATCAACCCATTCCCATGCTTTTCTATGTAATCGCATCATAATTTGATTCTTCCGCAACAAGTCGATTTTGCTTTCTATTCTGTTCTGCTATCTTTGCTTCCACAACCTCCAGATAGGAAATCACTTTATGTTCTTCAACAGACTTAGCATTATCTCCTGTCAGCCGTTCCTTTAGTAGTGTATTTCGTTTCGTGACGGTTACTTGCTTCACTGCATAAGCAAGTGCCTTCTTTGTTCCCACTATAACCAATATCTTCTTTGCTCTGGTGATTCCTGTATAGATCAGATTTCGCTGAAGCATCACATAATGATTCATGAGAATCGGCATTACCACGATCGGGTACTCAGAACCCTGGGCTTTATGGATGGTAGTAGCATAGGCATGAACGATTTCATCCAATTCAGTTACATCATACAGGGTCTCTCTGCCATCAAAAGCCACTTTTAAAGAACGGTCTTCCAAATCAACGGAAGTAATAATCCCTATATCTCCATTAAAAACCTCTTTGTCATAATTATTCTTAATCTGCATGACCTTGTCATTGATACGAAATACAAAACCACTTCGACGCAGTCCTTCTCCAGTGGGATTCAGTGCTTCCTGCAATAAAAGATTTAGATTAGCCGCTCCCACAACTCCTCTTTGCATGGGTGTTAGGACCTGAATCATGGACGACGGTGTTTTATAGTATTTGGGAAGATTATTTTTTACCAGTTTTACAATCTCCGAAGCAGCCTCCTCCGCATCATCTCTCTGAACAAAAAAGAAATCAGTATCCTTTCCATTGGAAATATCAGGCATTTTGCCTGCATTTATTTTATGAGCGTTCATAATAATACGGCTGGTCTGTGCCTGCCTGAAAATTCTGGTAAGACGAATCACCGGAAACTTGTCCGCTTCAATGATATCTCTTAATACATTGCCTGCTCCAACGGATGGAAGCTGATCAATATCTCCCACCAAAATAAGCCTCATATTTGGCGGTATGGCCTTTAATAGGGAATTCATAAGAATGATATCGATCATGGAGCATTCATCTACAATCAACACATCTCCCTCCAATGGCTTCTCTTCATTTTTCTGATAACCCTCCGGAGGCTTATATTCTAATAAGCGATGTATAGTTTTTGCTTCAAGAGCGGTTGCTTCCGTCATTCGCTTTGCCGCCCTCCCCGTAGGAGCTGCCAACAAAATGCTCAGACCATAAGCACGATACGCCGCAATGATCCCCTGTGTGGTAGTCGTCTTGCCTGTTCCGGGACCGCCTGTCAGCACCATCACCTTGGCAAGTGCTGCCTGCCGGATGGCATCCGCCTGAACCTCGTCATACTTTATATTTACTGTGGCTTCAATTCTCTCCACATCCACAGACAGATCATAATTCCCTGTTTCTATTCGTGCTTTCGCAAGACGAAGCCAAAGCTTATCTCCTGCCGGCTGCGCTGCAAGCTTTAACAGCTTATTCGCAGTTCCGGTTTCTGCATAATAGAATGGCGGCAGGTAAATGGCTTCCTCTTCCTGAATTAAATCCTTTTCTTTCAACATCTGAACCAGGGTCAGAACAATATATTCCTGCTCTGCCTCCAATAGCGCCACAGCCTTTTCAATCAGCTGCCCTTTCACTGCAAAAACATGACCCTCATCAGCAAGTTCACTAAGGGTATACATGACTCCGCTGCGCAGGCGCACATAGGCTTCCTTTCCAAAGCCAAGCTTTTCTGCAATACTGTCTGCTGTCTTAAACCCTATCCCCCAGATATCATCCGCCAGACGAAATGGATTTTCTTTCACCTTATCAATGCTTTCATTCCCATATGCCTTATATATCTTGGCTGCAAAGGATGTGATGACACCATGATCCTGCAAAAAGAGCATGATATTTTTTACCTCTTTTTGCCGCTCCCAGCTTTCTTTGATCATTTGGACACGTTTTATCCCAATGCCTTCCACTTCAATCAGAATATCCGGATTATCTTCAATGACAGAAATGGTATCCGTTTCATATTTTTGAACAATTTTTTTAGCGAACTTCGGTCCAATCCCTTTGATCAAGCCGCTGCCAAGATATTTTTCAATTCCGTAGATGGTAGCCGGCATGGTTTCTTCCCATTTTTCTGCCACAAACTGCCTGCCATACTTCGTATCAAGCTTCCACTCTCCGTCAATCAGTAGAACCGAACCAACATTCGCATCCAAAAGACTTCCTACAACGGTGACCAGATCATCATAGCCCTTTACATTCACCTTAAGAACAGAATAACCGTTCTCCGGATTCTGATAAGTAATACGTTCCACTATGCATCTTATTTTGACCACCCGGTTCATCTCCGATCTGCTTCATCGAACTCGTTTCATTGCGGATGCCATTGCCATCTGCTTTCAATTCATCATTCGTCGATATTTATTTTAGTGTAAAGGCTTTAAACGATGATGTCCAGTGAAATTTGTTCCTAGTAACAGGCACCAAGTAACCCATTTTAATCAAAGTTTGAATTGGTGAGAGTGAAATTGCCCCGTGTATGGCTTCATGTATTACTTTATGTATTGCTTCATGTATTGCCTCATGTTCATGTATTGCTTTATGTATTGCTTTATGCATTGCTTTATTATAGAATAATTTGTTGTATTTTGTAATATATGGAAGTATAATTATATTGTATGTGTTTCGTGAAAAGTAAACCCTTTCTTGGGGAAATACACTTCGTGCCTTTCTCACAGTGAATTTGTATGTCGCTTACGCGTCAGATGGAGGTTACATGGATCAACATAGCATCATAAAGCTTATTCAGAATTCAGGCTATTTGCCACAGATACCAAAAGAGTTTGGTGATATCATTCATATGTTTCTGCAGCCATGTGAATTTAATGTAGATCAGTGCGTTGAATGCTTTACCCGGTTTCCGAAATTGGAGGCGTATCTTATTCAGGAATTAAACTATCATGCCAAGCTAAACCGGGAAATACATACAACGAAGGACGCAATAAATTATTTAGGAGCCAAAAATGCAAAAATTATTGCTCTATCCTATGTTACACGATTGCTGCTGCCGGATTATCAAGGAAGAGCTTTGATCTTTAATAATAAAAATTATTGGAAGCATTGCCTGGGTACATCAATTGCGGCGTACATGATCGCAACGGAAACCAATTTATGTAACCGGGATAAAATGTTTACTCTCGGACTGATTCATGACATCGGCATAACGATATTAAATATTTGCTTACCGGATTATCTGGACCGGATTTTTGAATTACAGTTAAAGGGTCTTCATCAAATTGTTGCAGAAAAAATAGTCTTAAATGGAATTACACATGCAGAGATCGGTATGTGGATCTGTAGAGAGTGGAATTTACCGGAGGAAATCGCTGTGGTAGTTGGATACCATCATACCCCCTTACTGTGTAAGACTCATGTGGAGGAGGTTGGAATAATGCACTTAGCCGACTCCATCAGCACCAATTATTACGAAAAATTATTAGGTAATAAATCAACGTTTATCTATGCAGAAAAGATCACCGAAGCTTTAAATGTAAATAAGGAGTTCATTGCTGCTGTAGCGGAAAAACTGCCTTCGGCTATTGAGAAATTGAATGATCGGATTCGGATATATTAGTTGTAAACAACAAGCCTTAGGAGCACCTAAGGCTTGCATCAGTTCAACACTGCTACTCCAATATTCAGATAAGTGGCAAAGAGAAGCCAGAACAGATAGGGAAGCATCAGATAACCCGCTGTCTTATTGAGCTTCCAAAACCGCAGCGTGGTCATAGCAACCAATACAACCAATATCAGAATCACTGCTACAGACAGCCCATACCGCTCAAAACGGAAAAATGCAATCGGCCACAGGAAATTCACAAACATCTGTACCCAGTATAAGGTAATCGCCTGCCGGCGTTCCTGCGACAGCGGTACTTGGTAGATCAGGTAGGCCGCAATTCCCATCAAAAGATAAAGCACAGGCCAAACAACTCCAAAAAGCCATCCAGGCGGTGACAGCGGCGGTTTTATAAACGATGCGTAAAAATGACCTGTATTACCGGCAAACAAACCGCTGAGAATGCCGATCAACTCTGTAACCAATATAATTTTAAGGAGCAGATACCAATCAATCTTTTTCATTTAGATACACCCCTGTACAGTATATGTCTGCCTCTGCATCTTTATTAGTAGCTTAATTAAAGGTCCGCAAATTATTGTAACACATTAATACCACTGGTTTAAAAGAAAATCAGCCACATGCATCGTCTTTATCCCCTCGTAATTGCCACCAGCAAGTTCATCTACCCTCAGTACATATTTGGGATAGTTATCAGAAATAGAAAGCAGATTCCCATATTCTCTCTTCCTGGTTTCTTCTCTTTCTATTTTCTCCGACACCTGTATATAAATCTTCTCATCTTGCTTTGTAGCCACGAAATCAACTTCTGTATTATCCAGCTTACCTACATATACGTCATATCCTCGTACCCGAAGTTCAAGGTACACAACATTCTCCAGCATACCTGCGACCGTATCCGAATCATATCCCAAAACACTATAACGCAAGGCTGTATCCGTCAGGTAAAATTTTTCCTGGGTTTTTAATATTTCTTTCCCTTTGATATCATATCGGGAGCACCGATTTAGAATATATGCATTCTCCAACTTATTCAGATAGCTG
>JAEZFH010000033.1 GCA_023437885.1 Bacillota bacterium
AAAACACTATCCCAGATCTATCCTCTTATTTGCTACACGTTCACCAAACCGCTCATCGTGCTCTACGAATATTATGGTAGGCTTCATTTGTAAAATAGCGTTCTCCAACTGCTCCCGAAACATAACATCCATATAATTTAAAGGCTCATCCAATATGATAACCGGTTTCTTTTGACATAACAATTTGGCTAACACAAGCTTCTTCTGCTCTCCGCTGCTAAACAGGTTGCAAGGCTTATTTAACTCTTCTGTTACAATATCAAACATATCACACAGCCTTAAACTTTCTTCATATTGGGTTTCAGAGATCTCCCCTTTCTTTAAAAAGTCATACCCTGTAACCTTATCCTCAAAGCACAAGTCCTGATTTAAAAAAGAAAATTCCATGTCTGCCTCATATTGAATCGAAGGACTGTACCTTTCCCTGCTTATGAGCTTTAACAAAGTTGTTTTTCCACTCCCGTTAGGCCCCTTGATCCAGACAGCATCTCCCTGGTTTATTATTAGAGAAATATCATGTAATACAACACGGTGCGGAACATAGGAGTAGCTTAGCTTATCCACTTTAATAAGCCATTCCCCTTCTACTGTTCCTTGATGAAATTCCAATTTCTTTACTTCCTCATAATTTAATAATAGAGCCTTCTTTTTCCTGATATCTCCTTGAACTAATATTTCCGCACGCTTAGCCTGTCGAAAATATGCCTGTACTCCATTGGTGCGAGCATGGGAAGCAAAGGGATATTTTTGTGTATTGGAAACCAAGGCCCAGCCCCTCTTTTTGACTGCGTGCCCCTCCAGACGCTTTATCTCCCTTCCTATATTTTTCTTTGTTCTAAACTCATACTCTTCTGTCAGGTCTTTATTATTTTTCCATGTAGAATAATTCCCTTTTTCAACTTTAATATCACTTTTATTCAGGGATAAAATATGATCCGCTACGCTGTCAATAAATTCTCTATCATGGGATACAACCATAAAGCCCTTCTTTTTCTTTAAATAATCGGCTACCTCTTTTTTCCCTTCCACATCTAAATGGTTGGTCGGCTCATCCAATAAAATAAAGGTGTTTTGCTTTACAAACAAAGAAATCAGCATTACCTTCGTCTGTTCTCCGCCGGATAAGGTCGCAAAGTCCCTTGTAAGTAGTTCTTCCTCAAGTCCCATCCGTTTTATTTCACGCTTTATCTTTCCTTCCATAGAAAAGCCATCTAAATCCATATACTTTTGTAATACCTCCGGATGATCAAGCTCCTTTTCCATGGTGCGAAGACCACCCGCACATTCCATTATTATGTCCAGGGTATTATTATAATCGCCTTTATAATCATAAGGGAAATACTCCACATTTATCTGCTTTTCTATATGACCGGTTTCCGGAAGCAGCTCCCCGCTTAATAATTTTAATAAAGTGGTTTTCCCCCTTCCGTTCCTGCCAACAACACCAAGCTTCCAATCGGTATCTAAATTCAAGGTCACATTATGAAAAACTTTATGATAATGGGGGCAGTAGGAAAAAGATAAACCTTTAATTAAAATTTGTGACATATATGCCTCACCTCCGCCTTAAGGGGATATCTAGAGTTACATCGATTTACCCATTGCCTGGCAGGAATATTCACAAAGTCTCTTGTAATCACTTTCTTTACAGGATACTTCTAATACAGTTCCAAGCTCATCATAGCTTATCTGCTTTATGTCGGCATTTTGATTTAAATAAGAAACCAAATTTCCTTTATCATAAGGAATTAAAAATTTAGCCTCCACATATTCTCCAAAAATATGTTTAACAATCAAGCCGCCTAACTCCTCCATTCCAATACGGCTTTTCGCAGACAGGTAAATGCCTTGTTCCGTCACAGCAGGAATTTCTATCTCTGTTAAATCTGCTTTGTTATAAACATGAATCACAGGTACATCCTTCACACCCATTTGCTCCAATGTTTCATTGGTAACTTTCATATGCTCCTTATAATTTTCGTCAGACACGTCCACAACATGAAGCAGTAAATCTGCATACTTTGCTTCCATTAACGTTGCGCGGAAGGCCTTTATCAAATCATGGGGCAGTTTGCCTACAAAACCAACGGTATCTGATAATAAGAATTCCTTTTTGTCCTTTAAAGCAATATTTCGAACGGAGGTTTCAAGGGTTGCAAATAACATATCCTTTTCCAGCACTTTCTTCTCGTCGTCCTTACATGCGCTTTCCACAAATGCATTCATAAGCGTTGATTTTCCTGCATTGGTATAGCCTACGATTGCAACCGTTTTTATTCCTGCCTTGCTTCGCCTGTTTCTTTGCGTTTCTCTTTCCTGCTGAAGATTCTCCAGCTCTTTATTTAATACCACAAGCCTTTCTTCAATGCGTCTTTTATCCAGCTCAAGCTTTGTTTCTCCCGCACCACGGTTCCGGAGTCCTGCCCCGCCGCCCTGTCTTCCTAATTCTAATCGAGAGCCGATCAGTCTTGGCATCATATATTTCAGCCTTGCCGCTTCTACTTGTAATTTTGCCTCTCTCGTTCTTGCTCTCCTTCCAAAGATCTCAAGAATAAGGTACGTTCTGTCCAGTACCGCACATTCTAAGGATTGTTCCAGATTTTTTAGCTGCAACGGTGTGAGTTCATCATCAAAGATAACAGCCGCTGCTTCTAACCGCCCAACCTCCTCTGCTACCTCTTCGACTTTTCCTTTTCCGATGCACGACACTCTGTTATATTCTTTTAAATTCTGCTCTATCTGACCCACGACTAAAAAATCGCAGGCCAAAGCCAGATTTTCCAATTCCTTTAATGACTTTTTAAAATTACTGTCATTGTTCACATTTACACCTATTATAATGGCACGTTCTTTTTGTATGACCATAAACACGGCTCCTTCCAATCTATTCATCTTATCGCAATTGTGAAGTCCTGGAACTTAAGCTATCGACTCCACAATCCCTTTACAATATCCATCTCATCTGCATTAACGTATTCTAACAAAATACAGGGTTCTTAAAATAACCATCGCAAACTCCAATCTGCGTTCTAGCACACGCGTAAAATAATAGTATTGAAAAATCGCTTTTCACTTTTCATCAAAATTCCTGTCTATGTGCTTTAGCAAGTATATATCAGGATTTTAGATAGTTTAATTTTTCAACTGCACCTGCAAAAAAATAAGAGCTGCAAATGAACATCATCACTTGCAACTCTAATAAACCGAGAAAATAAACAGGACAATCTTTTAGCCACACCAAGAAGCGACCTGCCGTAAGGCAGACTCCCATTGTACAAAAAGATATTTAAACCTGTAAAGGCTGGAAGCCTCCACAGCTCTCCTGTAATCTTGCAGTAGTCTAAACTGCCACGAAATTTATTATAAGTGTATGAATGTTTATTTGCATGAAAAATAAAGACTATAAGTCCAAATACTTCGTCTTTATTGGGTTATCCGTTATTAAGCGAAATAACGTAATTTCATTGCAAAAATAATCATTCCTACACCTCGTTTCCTAAAAATAAAATAATAATACCTTAATTCATGTATCACTATTTTTTATGATTATAACAGAGCATACATAATCTGTCAAATAATAAATACTTCCGCTAACTAAATAATTTTTTTATAGAAGATATGAAAGCACTTATTTTTCCTTACTCACTGCCTTCAGCAACAATATTCCTAAGCCATTTTTTCTTACGGTAGCGCAGGAAGCCCAGAATGAGTTTATATATCTCCTCTATCATAATCATGGCGTATACCAGATAAATTGGCAGCCCGAGAATCATACCGCCCAATACCGCCATGGGGATACCGATCAGCCATACGCTGGTAACATCCAAAAACAGAGCTGCCTTTGTATCCCCTCCGCTTCGCAGGATTGCCACAATAATTAGGCAATTAAGCATTCGAATGGGCATATACAGGGCAAAAGCGGTGATACATAAGCGAATGTACTGATTTACGGTATCAGACATTTCAAATATCGCGATTACCGGCTCCTTTACCAGCAGGGTTACAGTTGCGCCTACCAGAGTCAGACCAAAAAGCAGCACCATATAATATTTTGCATGCTCTTCCGCTCTCTTTAGCTGATTCGCTCCCATTTCATTGCCGAGGATTACGGCTGCCGCACTGCAGACACCGAAGAAGAATACCAGGGCGACCTGCTCTACCGTACCGGTAATTGTAATTGCAGCCATTGCTGAATCTCCCATTCTGCCATAGACCAGGGAATACATGGTGACGCCCAGTCCCCACATGAATTCGTTTGCAATAACCGGTGCGGCAGTACTTAAATATTTCATAACAAAGGAGTGATGCAGGAAGGCCTTACCGTTTTCTTTGACCTTAATATACTTCGTATGTACGAAGTCTCCTACTCCTCCATCTCCTGCTTTATGCATATAAACTATAATAAGCAGTGCACAGACTTCCACTACTCTTGCCAGCAGAGTGGCGATGGCTGCACCGGCAACCCCTAATTTGGGCATGCCTAATTTACCGAAGATTAATCCATAATTGAAGGTAATATTGACCATAATCGCGATGGAAGTAATCACTACCGGAAGCTTAACATAGTTCATGCTGCGCAGGATAGCCACATAGCAGTTGGTAACCGCAGTAAGGGGATAGCTTAAGGCGATGAAGATCAGATATGTAGCTCCAATTGCTATGGTTTCTTCCGAAGGAGTAAAGATTCGCATAACAAGACTTGGGCATAGAAGCCCAGGAATGACGAAGAGGAAGGAGGCTCCTATCCCAATCATCAATGAGATTTTCAGTACTCTGCGGATATTAACCAGTTCCCGCTTTCCGTAATATTGTGCAGCAAGGATACCGGAACCGCTGCAAATACCAAACATCAGCAGGGAAAACACAAAGAAAACCTTATTTGCCAGCCCGACAGCCGCTACCGTTGTTTCCCCCAACCGTCCTATCATTAAGGTGTCTACCAAATTCAGTACATTATTTAACAAATTCTGTAATGCTATCGGTACTGTTATTGCAAAGGTCTTAGATAAAAAGGCCTTATCCTTTAGCATGTTCTTAATCAAATTCATATTTTTCTCCAATCTGCCGCTTATTTGCGGCATGCTGCCCCTATTACAAGCCTAATTACCTACAACAATAAACGATAAGCCGCTTCTATTAATAGAAAAGCTGTCCCAATTGAGCACCAATGGCTACAGCATGGGACAGCTTTGCAATCAAATTAGCTTTTAACTACTTTCTTAAGCCTAAACGCTCGATGAGACTACGGTACCCATCGATATTGGTTTTCTTTAAGTACTCAAGCAAGCCTCTTCTTTGTCCAACCATCTTAAGAAGACCTCTTCTGGAATGATGATCCTTCTTATTGCTCTTCAAATGCTCTGTTAACTCATTGATTCTCTCGGATAAAAGTGCGATTTGAACTTCCGGTGAACCTGTATCCTCAGGTGTTCTGCCGAAATTCTTGATGATGTCCTGTTTCTTCTCTTTGCTAATCATTGTAAATTCTCCTTTCATTAAAACGCCGGATACCAGGAAAAAGGTCGGAGTGTCCAATTTCTGAGTATCGGCTAATTCACAAGGTATCTTACGAAACCTCAGGTATCTATTGACACCTTAAGGTATCGTAACACATTACATTCTTATTGTAAACATATTTTTTACGAATAGCTGCGAATAATTCAGCATGTAATGCTGCTATGAAGCAGATATGCTGAATAACAAGCCTTTAACAATTCTTAGGACTTCCCTGTATATTCCGATTTATCAATCAGATTGCCGCAGGTTACCAGTACCAGCACTGCGATCAGCAGACAAAACAGGGAAAAGGGAAGGGTGCATAAAAATTCCAGTGCAGACGGCAGTAAAAAGGCAGCTACCACGGATATTCCAACGGCCGGGCCCATCACCGCAAACAGCAGTCCAAATCCCAGAATCATCTGCACCAGTTTGCTGGGCTGACCTCCCAGGACTCTCTGATAGAGTATGGTAAGCGCTACAAACACCGAACCGGACGCAGAATAAGCAACTGCTGAGAAAAAGCAGGTCAACAAATCGATTCCCCCGAATAATCCCAGCACCGCAAACATCAGCAGACCGTCAACGACATGCTTGATCAAAGAGGTTAAGGAGGCGGCGAATACTTTTTTAATGGATTTTTCCGGAATCAGATAAATGTATGGCTTAATCAATTCTGCTTTCAGCATGCCCATCATTGAGAAAATAAACTGCATATAAACTGCAGCCCCCAATACTCCATAGGCAACCGATGAAGGTGCCTGAAACCGTTTAAAATAATAGCTCGCAACCCCCGCACCAAGCAGCAGAAATACGGTATAGTTGTCAACAAATATAAGCCTGCTCTTTCTTCTGAGCTCAAGAAGGTGCTTATATAAAAAGGTGTTCGCACCGGTTCCATGATGAATTCCCAGCTCATGCTCCTTTAGCTTGCGTGCCTTTTTATTGGCCTTAGGAAGGCTTCTTCCTTCCTTCGCCGCATTCAGAGTCTGGAAGGTGGTCTCCGTAGACACCAGAACATCCTCATAATAATCTGCCTTCCCCATAGTCAGCAAGGCCACCACAATACCGCCTGTCCCAAGGAAAAGCATCAGCGGAATAAGCATCATGGTCAGAGAACCCTTCACAACACCGATGAACATCATAGCCGACCATCCGGCAACCGGCACATATCCGAACCATTTTTGGTCCATTAATCCCAAGCATGCATCAAATATACTGATCTGCTCCTGCCTTTGAGTGTATAAGACTCCCAACAGAATCAGTGCAAATAAGGAATAAACTGCTGCTAATACCAGCTTCTTGCGAAACGGATTGCCGTTGGAAAAAATATAAATACCGATGGACAGCAGCTGACAGAATAAGACCATCAATGCAAATATCAGAAACAATGCCACAATCTCCCGGAAGCCGTAGCCGAAATTCGTTTTTAAATTCCCTATCTGGTATAAGATGAATAAGGAACCAAGAAGGGATTTTCCCAGAGTATTGATCAAACC
>JAEZFH010000078.1 GCA_023437885.1 Bacillota bacterium
CGGAAACGAATGATGCCAGCAATACGACGGAGCCTACCAAAGCAGCAGAACAGGGAGGAGAAGCACAGCCTACCGAAAATGCGGAGCCGACACAGCCCCCGGCAAATATCTCGGAGGAAGCAGCTCAGTCAGGAGATTTATTCCCGAATGCTGTGAATAATACCGATCCCAGTATCACGGGCGGTACACTGAAGGTAGCGCTGGTTGCTGATTCTGCTTTTGCAGGCGTTCTTAATCCGGTGGTCTATGAAGATAATTATGATGCTCAGGTTATTCAGTGGTTCTCTGAGAATATTCTCAGCGCTGATGAGAACTTTGTGTTTGATCAGGACGGTGCGGCAACTTATGAGTACGATGCTGCAGCGAAGACGGTTACCCTCCATATGAAGGACGGCGTAAAATGGCATGACGGCGAACCGGTTACCTTAGATGACCTGGTATATGCCTATGAGGTGATCTCCCATAAGGATTATAAGGGACTTCGCTATGATGCGCAGACGACCAATGTTGTAGGAGTTGAAGAGTACCATGATGGTAAGGCGGATAAAATCTCCGGTCTGGAGCTGTCCGAGGATAAGATGACACTGACCATGCACTTTAAGGAATTCTTCCCCTCTGTTCTGGTTGGCGGCTTCTGGATTGCTCCCATACCCAGACATTATTATCAGGATGTTCCGGTGAAGGAGATGGCATCTAATGAGAAATCCCGTACCAAGCCCATCGGCTTCGGACCCTATAAGGTAAAGAATGTCGTTCCGGGTGAAGCGGTTGAATATGAACGCTTTGATGATTATTGGCAGGGTGCTCCCAAGCTGGACGGCGTCGTTGTAACTGTAGTTAATCCGGATCTGGTTCCTGCCGCTATGCAGGAAGGGAAGTTTGATATCGCTGAATTCAGTACTCAGCAATATCCCGATTATCTGGATCCTACCAACTATACTTACATAGGTCAGCTTGAAACAGTGTTTAACTATACCGGCTTTAAGCTGGGCAAATGGGATGCAGAGAAAAATACGAACATCGTGAATCCGGATTCTAAGATGTGGAATGTAAAACTGCGTCAGGCTATCGGTTTTGCAATGGATAACGAGACCTTAGTTAAGAATCTATACAATGGACTTCGTTTCCGTGCAACCACAGTTATTACTCCCAGACATGGTACTTATCAGAACAAGGAATTAGTCGGTTATGATTATCAGCCGGAGAAGGCAAAGCAGCTTCTTGACGAAGCGGGTTATGTTGATGTGGATGGTGACGGCTTCCGTGAAGACCCGCAGGGCAAGCCCTTTACTATTACCTGGGCTATGATGGAAGGACAGGGAGCAGATGTTATTGCTCAATTCTTTATGCAGAACTGGGCAGATGTCGGTCTGAAGGTTGAGCTGTATAACGGACGTCTGACTGAATTCAATGCTTTCTATGATGCGGTTGAGATGGATGATCCTGCAATCGATATGTACAATGCCGCTTGGCAGACCGGCTTCGATCCGAATCCGGATAACCTGTGGGGCCATGATTCCTCAGCAAACTATACCAGATATACCAGCGACAGCTTTGATGCTATCATCAAGGATATCTCTTCTGACAAGGCATGGGACAGCGCATTCCTGAGCCAGAAGTATCATGAGTGGCAGCAGGCCTTCTTTGATGAGGCCCCTGCAATTCCTACACAGTGGAGAGTTACTCCTCAGGCAGTGAATAACCGTGTCAAGAATTATGAAGTAACCTCCTTTGACATCAAGTCATTTGCACACTTGATTGAGTTAACTGCAGAGGAGCCGGTGAAGAAGTAAGAGCTTTGTTTTAAGGCCGAGTTCGAATATTTGAAACGCCATTCATGAGAATGGCGTTTCTTTTTTGGAGTCAATGTCAGCCAACGGCTCCTTATGGTCTGATTTCTATATCGCTTGAATTCATCGGAATTTTAATATCAATAATTGTCCCCTGCCCTTCTTCACTTTCTATTGTTATTCCGTAGCCCTCTCCATATACGTGCCTGATTCTCTGATGCACATTATATATGCCAATGGAATGATGATTCTTTATTTTTGTATATATCTTTGCATGAGCGGTATCGTTGTATAAAAGCATATCCTGTATTGCGGTTAACCTTTCGCCAGGAATTCCCTGTCCGCTGTCGGCAATCAGAAAATGCAGCCGGTCATTGGTGCAACTGCAGGTAATGCTGATATAACAGTTATCCTCCCTACCCTGAAAACCATGCTCAATCGAATTTTCAATAAATGGCTGAAAGATAAAGGTGGGAATCTCATAGTCGTAAAAATATTCCGGAATATTGCAGTCGAAAATAAATCTGCCGGGAAAACGTATGGATTGGATCTTCATATAGCTGTTAATCTGGGTTATCTCCTCCTTCAATTTTGCTCTCGGAAACTTCTCTAAATTATAGCGAATTAATTCGGACATACAGGTGACAATGGTCTCAATCTCCTTAATATTATGAATGTTGGCCAGGGACTTGATCACATTCAGTGTATTATAAAGAAAATGGTGGTTTATCTGAAACTGCAGCATCTGAATCCTCATTTGCTGCTCGGCAAGATGAATTTCATAATTTTTGCGGAGACTTTCGGCCAGGTGGTGGTGTAAATTATTAAAGCTATGTACTAATTTGCGCAATTCTTTATTGGAGATGTAAGCCTGCAGGCTATTTGGCTCGTAATTCTCCAGATTTAGATTATCACTAAGATGATCGATCTTCTGGCAAAGAATTGAGATGGACCGGGTCAATTTCTGAGATATCACAATTGCCAGAAAGATACCGAATAAGGTACAGATATGAAAGATATTGAAATAAGTAATAAAGTTGCTTCTATAAATCTGATTTAAAGTGTTTTTTCCGGAGATCTGGACCAAATTCCATTCCGTAGTGCTGTTATAGCAGCCATTGATAATAAAGTTGTCCTTTCCGATTTTAAATTTATCGGTTTTGATAGAATCAGAGGAGGATAAGGAAGTGTTAAATGAAGATAAATTTGATGATAATCTCTGATAGGAATGGGAATCTGAGGGATATATCGATTCCAATGGGCTGGAACTGTAAATCAAATTACCGTCCGAGTTGTAAATAAATATCGCATTTTCATTATTTTGTGCAGAGCTTATTATATTTTCCACTGATTTAAAATTAATTTCAACATAACAGATTCCAACTTTTTTGAAATCGTAGCTGTCGTAGAGGATTTTAATCATGGGAAGAATGTTCCGCTGGGAATAGATGGAGGTTTGCTGAATCGGGGCAAAGTAGATGCTTTTCGCAGATTGCTCCGCCCAAGGAGTCCAGCTTTCGATGTTATCACTGATTTTCAGATACTGCTGTCTGCTCTGAATATTATAATCAAAGGTGTAATTGTATTTATTTTTATAGATACAGGTGACCAGATTTTGATTTAACCGGTTGGCCTGCCTGAGCTGGGCTTGCAAGGCGAAAGCATCCTGTGCATACTTGAAATCATTATTTTCATAATTGGTGACCAAGGCCCTGGAGATTTCCGGGTTTAAAAGCGGCAAATCCGCAATTTTTGTAGCATCTGCCAACAGGGTGTCCAGAGTTAGGTTTGTTTGAGAAAGAATGGTTTCCATGGAATTTACATAATTGGATATAAGGTAAGAGGCATTATGTCTGGCTGAAATGATTCCTATGACAGTGATTGGTAAAGTAATAAATAAGATAAAGGCCAAAAAAATCTGAGTGCGAAACGCTAAATTGTTCAATTTCATAAAATCCTCCGTTCTGCCGTGCCTACATGTCTGGCGACATTATACCATGTCCGCGAGCGTCCATGGTATTGGCATTTCATGCCAGGATGCACACTCCCTTCGCTTCGGCACACACGCATACATGCGTGGTATTATGTCTGGCGACATTATACCATATGCACAAGTGCATATGGTATGCTGCTTCACAGCAGGATGCACACTCCCTTCGGTCGGCGCCGATATTATGTCTGGCGACATTATACCATAGCATAGGGTAAAAAAATATGAAATATCTAAGATTATTAGGATAGCGAACCTAAGAGATGTTCTATTTTATAAGAATAATATCAGATATACTTAGAGCATCTCAGAAACGGAGGAGAGGTAGTGTCAGAGCTGACATTATCCGGTGAGAAGAGAAGGAGGAGAAAATGAATAAGTCAGAAAGAGTAAGAGCAGTTATGAGAAAAGATGCCGTCGATTATGTTCCGGCGGGCTTTTGGTTTCATTATCCATCGAATTATACAGTGGAGCAGATGGTGGACGCCCATGTAAAGCTTTACGAAGAAACTGGAATGGATATTGTGAAAATCATGCAGGATTATGCGTATCCGATCAGTGGGAATATAAAATCTGCAGAGGATTGGTACCATATTCAGGTGAAAGGAACGGATTCTGAGGAGTTCGCCAAAATGGCAGCGGTGATAAAAGGGATTCGTCAAAAAGTAGGGAACGAGGTTCTGATATTTCAGACCATGTTTGGTCCATTTAAAGCAGCTTCCATAGCATTTGGCGAAGAAGTGCTGATGAAATATGCAAAGGAAGCGCCGGAGGCTGTTATCGCCGGAGTTAAAATTATTGCGGATGCCCTGGAGCAATGGGCAAAGGGTTATCTGGACAGCGGAGCGGACGGAATTTATTATTCCGCACAATACGCCGAGGTAGGCAGATTCTCAAAGGCGGAATGGGAAAGCCTGGTGAAGCCCTTCGATCTGCAGATTTTGAAGGTTGCGGAGAGGGAAGCCGAGAAGTATAATATTGTGCATATCTGTGGAGAACCGAATTATCATTTTGAAGCACATTTGGATCGTTTTGGAGATTATCCTGCTGATTTAATCAACTGGTCCGTTAAGGATAATCATTATGACTTGAACCGGGGCAGGGATTTCTATGGCTCTGCAATTCTTGGCGGCATGGATAATAAAGGGAATATTCTGCGTGGCCCGGCAGAAAAAATTGAAGAGGAAGTAAACAGAATTTTAGATTGCTTTGGAACCAGAGGAATTATGATCGGAGCGGATTGTACGATTCAGGGAGAGAATATCCGCCACGACTATATAAAAACTGCGGTAGATGCAGCCCACAATTATAAAAACAGGGAGGAACAAAGATGAGAAAGAAAATAGCATTATTGTTATGTGCTGCTGTCCTTGCATCCGGTTTCGCAGGATGTGCAAATACCGGCAAAGAAGCTGCACCGGAACAGGGTAACGGTACAAAGGATGCAGTTACACAGGCCGCACCGGAAAAGGGTACGGATGCAAAAGATGTCCTTACCATTGAATTCTTCCAGCAAAAAGGAGAAGAAGGACCGCAGAAGGGGTACCAGGCAGTGATAGAGAAATTTAATCAGGAAAATCCGGATGTAAAGATTGAGATGAATACCGTTCCGGATGCCGGTACAGTATTGACCTCAAGAATTTCATCGGGAGATATTCCGGTTATTTTCTCGGATTACCCTACACAGATGCAGTTTAAACAAAAGGTTGCAAACGGCTTTGTTCAGAATTTATCTGACCAGGAATTTTTGAAAAATGTTAACGAAGCTTCACTGGCCATGACAGTGCAAGAGGACGGTGGATATTATGCATTGCCCTATACCAGAAATTATATGGGTGTGTATTATAATGTCGACATTTTTAATCAGCTGAATTTAAAAGTGCCGGAGACCTGGTCCGAATTCATAGATGTCTGCAAGGCTATTCAGGCGACAGGGCTTACACCGGTTGGACTTTTCGGCAAGGATCCGGGTAGAGTTGGACATAACTTCCAGACGGCAACCATTGCATGGGCTCCCGAGGGTGTGGAAATTCTTGAAGCTGTTGTTAAGGGAGAGCAGAAGTTGGAGGGCAACGAGCAGTACACCAATGTATTCAATAAGATGAGTGAATTGTTTGAATACTCCAACGATGACAGATTAGCGCTTTCTGATACTGCTTGCTATGAGAACTTTGTAAACGGGATGTATGCAATGTGCATCACCGGCTCCTATGCGAGGGGAACCATTCAGGCTACCAAGCCGGATATGAAGCTCGGAGTATTCCCTCTTCCGAATGATACAAAGGATACGACGAAGACACTTTCCGGAATTGACGCGGCTATCTGTGTATCTGCAAAAGCCAGTGACGCAGAAAAAGAGGCTGCTTACCGCTTCCTGGCCTACCTGGCAGAAACCGAAACCTCACAGATCTTCAACGGATTTGACGGTGCACCCTCCTGTATTAATGGGGTAAAGAATAATGATGAGGGTATCTCAGGCATGATCGAATTAATCAACACAGGGAAAACACATGACTGGATGGGATCTACGATTAAGAATAACATAACTACGGATTTGTATAACGTGGTTCAAGGCTTTTGGGCAGATAAAAATATAGAGAATGTTCTTAAAAATATGGATGCTTCCATTGCTGTTACATCTGCTGAATAATACAGATCTCTCATAAAAACCTTGCATATTCGAGATAAGTATCAGCAAATCCTCACATTAAAACAGGAATGGCGGAAGGAGCAATCACTTCCGCCATTTCCAGTGAGCCAAGACCTTAAGAAAGAGTTGATAAAATGAATAGTATAACGAAAAAGAAGAAACTTGGTTCCGCACAGCTGACCTATTTTGCATTTACGATTATCCCTGTTACGCTATATACGTTTTTCTACGTGATATCAGTAATCAAAGGCTTAGGCTACAGCTTCACCAACTGGGACGGAATGGCACCAAAGTATAATATAGTCGGCTTTAAAAACTATGGATTGTTACTAAAAAACCCTTATTTTTGGAATTCAATGAAAACAACTGTATTTTACAGCGTGCTGCTGGTTTCCTGCGTCATAAGCGTGTCACTAACCTTAGCACTTTCGTTGAATTCATTAAAACGGTTTAAAACTTTTGTTAAATCAGTTTATTTTGTTCCTGCGATGATAGGAGGAGTAACCATTGCTTTGATATGGGATCAGCTGTATTACCGGGTGGTTCCTTTGATTGGGCAAGTTTTGGGAATTGAATGGTTGAGCCAAAGCCTTCTGATGACGGGAAAGACGGCCTTGCCGGCAGTTGTCTTTGTTCATTCCTGGCAGGCAGTTGCTTTGCCGACTGTTATTTTTATAGCAGGTCTTCAGCAAATTCCGGATGAACAGTATGAGTCGGCTCAAATTGACGGAGCATCTATTTTTGAACGGTTCCGGTTTATTACGTTCCCGTATCTCTTACCCACCGTTACGGTCAACCTGGTATTGATCGTGAAGCAGGGCTTTACGTCCTTCGACTTCCCTTTTGCTCTGACCGGAGGAGGACCGGTGCGTTCCACGGAACTAATCGGAATTCTGATTTATAACGATGCCTTTAAAAATCTCAAATTTGCAACAGCCAACGCAGAAGCGTTCCTGCTATTTATCGTAGTTGCATTATTCTCGTTGACACAGTTAAAAATAACAAGTAAAGGAGCAACTGATTCATGAAGACCAAAATTGAAAAATTAGGTTGGCATCTCCTGCGCAATCTGATTCTGGCAGGTGGGTTAATTTTAATTTTGTTTCCGCTCTATCTCGTGGTAATCAACTCCTTGAAAACCCTCGAAGAGGCAGGAAGGAATTTCTTTGCGCTGCCCTCCGGTTTGAACCTTACCAATTTTATTGAATTGTTTACAAACAGCAATTATTGGACATTTTTAAGAAATTCAACCAAAATAACCTTGATTTCAATCGTATTAATTATAACGATCGTACCTTCCGTGTCCTATTCTATTGCAAGAAATTTCAAAAACAAATATTATAAGAGTGTATATTATTATTTGTTAATGGGCTTGTTTATTCCGTCCCAGGTTATCATGCTTCCTCTCACGAAAATGATGACAAAGCTTAATTTATTAAATCATACGGGCCTGATTATTCTATATACCAGCTTTAGTTTAACTCAGGGAGTCTTCTTGTTTGTAAATTACATCCGGGGTCTTCCATATGAGATTGAGGAATCGGCGCATATCGACGGCTGTAATGTATGGCAGACCTATACCAAAATTGTCCTGCCTCTTGTCAAGCCGATGCTGTCCACCTTGCTTATTATGGATGTATTATGGATTTGGAACGACTTTATGCTGCCCTTGCTGATACTGAACAGATCCAAGGATATATGGACCCTGCCGCTGTTCCAATATAATTTTAAGACAGAATACTCTTTCAATTATACCATGGCATTTACTGCATATCTGTTAGCAATGCTGCCGATGATAATTATATATTGTACGGGACAAAAGTATATTATAAAGGGATTGACCGCCGGTGCCGTGAAGGGTTGAGTGTTGCCACCCAAATTCGCAGGGTGGCGGCAGTTTGGGGGTATTATGATTTCGATATTAGTTGTTGAAGATGAAGAATATGCAAGAAAATCCTTAGTAAAAAAAATTAAAGAATATGATACACAAAATCAACTTCAAGTATTTGAGGCAGTCAACGGCGAGCAGGGATATGAATTATATTGCTTGAAGAATCCTTATCTGGTTATGACTGATATTAAAATGCCAAATCTAAGCGGATTGGATTTGTTAAAAAAGATAAAAGAAAAAAATAGAAATTCTTTGGTTATTATGCTGAGCGCTTATTCTGATTTTGAATATGCAAGGGAAGCCTTACAAAACGGCGCGATGGACTATATCCTAAAACCGATTGAGGATGAAAAGCTCAAAGCCTGCCTCGATAAATTTTTGAATAAAACCAAGGAAGAAAAGCGGGAGCAGCTGGTTACAGGGAGAGATATGGTAACCCGTTTTATCTTCCAGGAGATAAAAAAAAGCGAAGTGAAGGACTTAATCGGCAGGACGATGTTTCAAAAGGTATTTCCCAAATACCAGGTGCTGGCCATCTATTTTCCCCAAAGAAGCGGTCTGAGCAAAGAAGATATGCTGTTAAGAATCGGAGATGCTTTGGGAGAAGAGATGTGGACGGGGTTTCGCATTGTAGAAGCAAATGAAAAAATTTGGACCCTTGTTGTAAACATAGAAATAAATGTGAATTATGTAGTCCGTAAAATATTGAAAATTTTTTCAGAGCACAGCTACTATGCCTTTATTGGACAGAGTGCTGTCTATTCCGATACGGCAAAAATAAGTGAGGCATATCAGGAGGCAATCAATTTTCTGAAATATAAGGTTTTCACAAAAAATCAAATCATATCCCAAAGCGACCTTCCGGAAAAGCAGTTAAAAGAATATTATCTGTCCAATGAGAAGGAAGAATTTTTAAAACAGGCCTTGCTGAGTAAGAATGAGACCAAGACAAAGTATATTATCGGGCAGATTATGGCGGATGTCAGAAAAAATGACTGGATTTCTATAGAATGCCTGGAGCTGTTATACTCACAGATTACTGTTATTCTAAGAAGATATCTGGCCAGTTATATGGATCCTCAGGAAAACAGCGCGATCAGTAAGAGGGAAATTATTGATTTTAACAGTTTGGAGGAGTTGGAAGAGTATTTTACCAATATTGGATGCAATATTTGTAAATTGGTATCTCAGGATGAGAAAGCGAAGGATATTGTGGAAGTAATGATGGAGTACGCAACAACTCATTTCAATCA
>JAEZFH010000080.1 GCA_023437885.1 Bacillota bacterium
AAGAAGGTATTGCTATCTGCATTAATAAAGAAAGGTCCATGACCTTCCTTCTTGCAGGCGGAGAAGTTCATGGATTGGGAAGCCACGGGCCTGAATGCGCATTCAGGTGCACATATATTTAAGAACATACACAATTATGGCATACGCCAGAGGAATGTGCATTCTGGCACAAAGTGTCATACCATGGATGTTCGCAGACGTGCTGTACTGTCGGCAGAGGCTATATCGACACATACCCATTCATGCGTATACGCAGATAATTTTGCCAATCGTATTACATGATTATAATATCTTGAAGAAAGAGGCAGCTCCGTATGGGTAATTCATTCGGAGCTGCCTCTTTTTTTAATTTATATAATATGATAAAATAGATCGCTCCCTGATAAATATTCTATTGATAAAATGAAGGACTGCATATATAATGATATAAATACTTTAATACATTAATTTAGAAAAGAAAGAGGATAATCTATGAGTGGTACGAAGGTAGTTAAATTCGGCGGCAGCTCACTTGCTGATGCGAATCAATTTAAAAAGGTTGCAGATATTATCCGTGCGGACAAGGACAGACGTTTTGTTGTAGCTTCTGCACCCGGTAAGCGTTATGATAAGGATATAAAGATTACGGACATGCTGTATAAATGCTATGATAAAGCTTCCAGGGGCGATGACTTTGAATTGGATTTTGCAGCGATAGAAGAACGCTATAACAGTATAATCAAGGAATTGTCACTGGACATTTCCCTGGAGGAGGAATTCAAGTTCATCAAGGCTGCCTTTGCACACAGCGCTGGCCGTGATTACGCAGCCAGCCGGGGTGAATACCTGAACAGTATATTGCTGGCGAAATACCTGGAATTTCCTTTCCTGGATACGGTTGGGCTTCTTTACTTTAATGAAAGCGGGGAGTTTGATCTGGAGAGAACCATATCAAAGCTTGCACCCAAGCTGGCCCAGATGGAGAATGCGGTGTTACCCGGCTTCTACGGTTCTATGCCCAATGATACGATTAAAACCTTCTCCCGCGGCGGCTCCGATGTGACCGGCTCCATTGTGGCAAGAGCGGTGAACGCGGAAATATATGAGAACTGGACCGATGTCAGCGGCTTCTTAATCTGTGATCCGAGAATTGTTAAGAATCCCAAACCGATCACTACGATCACTTACAGAGAATTACGGGAGCTATCCTATATGGGTGCAACGGTTCTTCATGAGGATGCCATCTTCCCGGTCCGCACCGTGGGAATTCCCATCAACATTAAGAACACCAACCATCCGGAGGACCCGGGGACAATGATTGTAGCCCGGACAGTGGACAGCAGCCCTTATGTTATTACAGGCATTGCAGGAAAAAGAGGCTTTTCCGTTATCAATATTGAGAAGGATATGATGAATTCCGAGGTTGGCTTCGGAAGAAACGTACTTCGTGCTCTTGAGAAGAATAACCTCTGCTTTGAACATATTCCCTCCGGCATTGATACCCTCAGTGTGATTGTAAGCACAGAGGCGTTCTGCGGCAAGGAGAAGGCAGTACTGGACGAGATTACCTCCAGAACCCATCCGGATAATATCGAAATCGAAGATAATCTTGCACTGGTAGCCGTGGTCGGCCGCGGCATGAGAAAGGCGAGAGGTACTGCGGCGAAGATATTTACCGCTTTGGCACAGGCAAAAATAAATGTCAAAATGATTGATCAGGGGTCCTCTGAACTGAATATTATCATTGGTGTTGCAGAGGAGGACTTTGAGGAAGCAACAAGAGCAATTTATAGTATCTTTGTTCCGAATTAGGTTACGGCCGAAGATCGGGTACGATAGCAATAGAACGGTGATAATCCTTGCAGGAAGTTGTTCTCTATTTACAGGTTGATGTATTCCTTGCGGATGAACTGCTTTTTAGTAATAGATCAGCGAAGGAATGTAAATACTGGTATAGGAAAGGTACCGGAAAGGAGATAACAATGAATAAAATATGCTTTTTTGATACGAAGCCCTATGACAAAACATATTTCGAACAGCTCAAGGAACAGCATGGAATTGAGATAGAGTATTTTGAGCCCAAGCTGGGACCCAGAACAGCCTTTATGGCAAAGGGCTATGAAGCGGTAGTTGCCTTCGTAAATGATACGATTGACGAAGAGACGGTTGGTATTTTGTATGAAAATGGGGTTAAGCTGATTGCAATGCGCTGTGCAGGCTACAATAATGTGAATTTTAAGGCAGCCTATGGAAAGATTCATGTGGTCCGTGTACCGGCTTATTCCCCTTATGCCGTTGCTGAGCATGCAATTGCCCTGCTGCTCACCTTGAACCGGAAGATTCATAGGGCATATATAAGGACCAGGGATTTCAATTTCAGTTTGACCGGCTTGACCGGTTTTGACCTGCACGGTAAGACGATGGGGGTGATTGGAACCGGTAAAATAGGACGTATTTTCATTGATATCTGCCGGGGCTTCGGTCTGAATGTCCTGGCCTATGATCCTTACCCCCTGAAGGATGCTGGTATCAGATATGTCAATCTGGAGGAGCTTTACCGGGAGTCCGATATTATATCCCTGCACTGCCCTTTGACAAAGGAAACCTTCCATCTCATTAACCGGGATACCATCTATAAAATGAAGAAGGGGGTATATATTGTCAATACCTCCAGAGGTGCGCTGATCGAAACCGAGGAACTGCTGGAAGCTCTGAAAGAAGAGCAGGTAGGAGGTGCCTGCCTGGATGTATATGAGGAGGAGACGGAACTATTTTATGAAGATATGTCCTATACCATCATCCGGGACGATGTGCTGGCACGGATCATTTCCCTTCCTAATGTGATTGTCACCTCTCACCAGGCCTTTCTGACCAAAGAGGCACTTCATAATATTGCCGAGACAACACTCACCAATTGCCGCGCTTTCTTTGACGGACTTTTGCTGGAAAATGAGGTCTGTTATCAATGCAGTAAGGGAGAAGCTTGTCCAAGGTCGGAAAATCAACGCTGCTTTTAGCTTCAAAAAAATTGATAAAGAAAAATTATAAATCGCAAGGAAATAACGTAAAATCAACAATTTTTTTGTTGATTATCTGATCTAATTATGGTATTATCATATCACTGTAGAAAATTTAATTATCGTGAGGGAGTAGTTCGCGCGAACATTGCGTGGCTAAGTCAACAGCATGGCGGCAACGTCTGGCTTATCCGGAAAGGACAAGACTCATGTATATCTTATTCTTATTGAATAGGACATACATGAGTTTTTTTATTTTGAGGGAAGGCACATCCTATAAAATAAAAACGTCCGGTGGGATGCATGTTTTGGCGTAAATGTGTCAGCTCGCCAGGAATTGTGCCGGAGGCATACCGTTCTAAAGACTGTCGGCCTTGAACACCGAAATGTTCAACGGATTACACTTTGCCACGGAGCTTCTACCAATGTTAGAAAGTAACATTTACTAATAATACGAAAGGAACTTGTCGTAAATGAAGTATTATCTTGAACAAGCGGAAAATGTACTAAAAGTAGTAGGAAGTAATACGGAAGGTATCACCTCCTCCGAGGCAAAGGGAAGATTGGAGAAAAACGGTAAGAACAAATTGGCGGAAGGTAAGAGGGATAGTTTGCTTAAGCGTTTTTTATCCCAGCTTACGGATCCAATGATTATTATCTTACTGGTAGCGGCAGCGATATCCGGGGCAACCAATATCTATGCAGGGGAATCTATAGCGGATGTATTTATTATCCTGTTCGTAGTCATTATTAATGCGATTCTCGGTGTATATCAGGAGAATAAGGCAGAGAAGGCAATTGAGGCGTTGCAGGAAATGGCTGCAGCCACCAGCAAGGTTCTCCGTGACGGAGCAATTGCCAATGTTAAAAGTGAAGACCTGGTGGTAGGAGACGTAATCCTTCTGGAAGCAGGAGATGCCGTTCCGGCAGACTGCCGCCTTCTGGAAAGTGCAAGCTTGAAGATTGAGGAAGCCGCAATAACCGGCGAGTCGGTACCTGTTAATAAAGTGATCGAGCTGCTTGGCCTGAAACAGGGCGAGAAAGAGGTTCCGCTGGGTGACCGTAAGAATATGGCATATATGGGCAGCACCGTAGTATATGGCCGCGGCCGCGCAGTAGTTATTGCAACCGGTATGGATACGGAGATGGGTAAGATTGCGGATGCGATTACAAAAACGGAAGAGAACGAGACTCCTCTTCAGATTAAATTAAACCAGTTGAGTAAAATTCTTACCGTTTTGGTCATCGGAATCTGTGTGTTTATTTTTGCTTTCAGTCTGCTGCGTTCCGGAGATTTCAGCGGAGAGGTTGTTCTGGATACCTTCATGGTAGCGGTAAGCCTTGCAGTTGCAGCCATTCCTGAAGGTTTAGCGGCGGTAGTTACTATTGTGCTTTCCATCGGTGTTACCAATATGAGTAAGCGAAATGCAGTGATCCGCAGATTAACCGCAGTTGAGACTCTGGGCTGTACCCAGATCATCTGCAGCGATAAGACAGGAACCCTGACACAGAATAAAATGACTGTGGTCGATCATTACTGCGCTGATCAGGAACTGCTTGCAAGAGCAATGGCTCTTTGCTGCGATGCCGAGCTGGAGCAGAGTGAGGCAGTAGGGGAACCCACCGAGTGTGCATTGGTGAATTATGCAGCTTCCCTGAAGCTTCTCAAACCCGAATTAAAGAAAGCATATCCCCGTATCGGTGAGGCTCCTTTTGATTCCGGACGTAAGATGATGTCAACCGTTCATCAGCATCAGGAAATCACTCAATACACCAAGGGCGCTCCGGATGAAGTACTTCGTGTATGTACTTCATATATCGAGAACGGGAAGATCCAGCCGATGACCGATCAAAAGCGCAGCGAGATCTTGAAGGATAATAAACGTATGGCTGACAAAGCACTGCGTGTCCTTGCGGCAGCATTCCGCACTCATACGGCTGTTCCGGTAGAGTATACCCCGGAGGCATTGGAGAAGGAGCTGGTATTCATTGGCTTGACAGGTATGATTGACCCTGTCCGTCCGGAGGTAATTGATGCGATTAAGGAATGCCGAAGCGCCGGCATTCGTCCTGTGATGATCACCGGAGACCACAGAGACACTGCAATCGCAATTGCTTCCCAGATCGGCATTATCAATGATCCGAAGCAAGCAATCACCGGTGCCCAGCTTAACGACATATCGGATGAAGTGCTTCAGGCAACCATTGAAAACTATGGTGTATATGCCCGTGTTCAGCCGGAGCATAAGGTGCGTATCGTCAATGTATGGAAGAAGAAAGGTATGATTACCGCAATGACCGGAGACGGTGTAAATGATGCTCCTTCCATCAAGAGTGCCGATATCGGCGTCGGTATGGGCATTACCGGTACGGATGTAACTAAGAATGTAGCGGACATGGTATTGGCAGACGATAACTTTGCTACGATTGTATCTGCGGTAGAAGAGGGAAGAAGAATCTACGATAACATCCGTAAGGCGATCCAATTCCTGCTGTCTTCCAACCTGAGTGAGGTTTTATCCATATTTACTGCAACCTTGCTGGGCTTCACCATCATGAAGCCGGTACATATCCTTTGGATTAACCTGATTACTGACTGCTTCCCGGCGTTAGCCCTGGGTATGGAAAAGGGCGAGAAGGATCTGATGCAGCGTAAGCCCCGTTCCTCTAAGGATGGTATCTTCTCCGGCGGAGTCGGTGTTGATGTTGCATATCAGGGTCTTATGGTAACTATCGTTACCCTGGCAGCGTACTATATCGGACACTACATGGAATCCGGCAAATGGGAGTTCGTAAACAGCCCCGATGGTATGACGATGGCATTCTTAACGATGAGTATGGCAGAGATTTTCCACAGCTTCAATATGAGAAGCCAGCGCGGATCCCTCTTCCGTATGAAAACACAGAATATGATTCTGGTGGGTGCGGCAGCAATCAGCTTTGTGTTGACAACTGCGGTAATCTATGTTCCTTTCCTTAGCAATATCTTTGAATTTGAGCATATCAGCCTGGCAGAATATGCAATCGCAATGCTCCTGGCAGTCTGCGTTATTCCGATTGTTGAGGTAGTAAAGGCGATTCAAAGAAGTGTGAAAAGATAGTTGAGATTATTACAGGCTTAATGTATCATTATTACCAATAGATTTCAAAAACAGATTAGAGCTGTTGTATATCAGTCCTGGGAATCTCAGGATTGATACAACAGCTCTTTTAAATATATTTCTTTCATTGGCATTTATAGATTAATCCATTACAGAATAAACATAAGCAGCAATACAATATAAGTCTTTTTGATATCCCGGTTTACAAGAAGGTAGGCGGCTCCAAGCATGAAACCGAGGACAAGGCCTTCGAGTCCAATCCAGATGCTTCCCTTCGTCAAAGTATGAACCAGTCCCCAGGTAAGCCCGCAAAGGATTCCTCCATAAGGGAGCTTTCGATTACCTGTCCAGAGTTCTAAGGCCTTCTGCCCGAAAACAATAATCAGCATAAATAGTACTGTTTCAAAGGCATAATAGATATATTGGAATAAAAAGAGCAGAGGGCCTTTTTTCTGGAATTCGATCCATACCTTAAACCCATCCCAGCTCATATAACTCATGAGAAGAGAAAATAAAATAAAACCTGCTGCGGCTGCCCATTGCCACACCTTCATTGGCGGTTTCCGCTCAAAGAGATGGAAGCTGTATTTCTTTTCTGCTGTCTTAATTAAATAGAATGCCACCAGCCCCCAGGTAAGGCAGGTGATAATCCAATGGGATATAGTTTGAGTTTTGGACCATTCCTGCATCGGCCCTCCGTATATGGCGGGTTCGATCAGATATGCATAGAGCGCTTCAAGACCCAACCCTCCGAAGGCAGAAAGACTTAATGACAAAAAATCAAAACCGGTAATCTTCTTATTCATTTTCCTTACTCTCCTTTTTGAGGTTAATCAGTAACTGGTTTATTTTCCTGGCTTCCTTCCATAGCTGGACATAGTATAGGACCGCTCCTATGATATACGGAATGGTAAAAGATAAAAAGATGTCCAGGTATCCATCTGGATGGATTTCGGAGAAAAAGCTTATGATCCAGGAAATAAGCATGACACATCCCACTAACAACATATATTGCCCGACGATAATAATCGGAAGGGGAATGTGACTCAGGCGGTAATGCTGTGACAGCACCAGCGTTCCGAGAAAGGATAAAAATAACATCATGATCAGGTTTTGCTGATAAATCCCGAATACTTTCTGAAAGATTGCTTCCAGTATAATCTTAGTGGCAGATAAGGCCGTATATACAACACACACCGTTGGCAAAAACGTCTTCTTATCGATTAGCTTCATGATTTCCCTCCTCCATATCCTTTAAAAATGCAATAAACCGTGCTTTATAAGCTCTGTTTAAAACCAAAGTTTCTCCGTTTTCCATCATAAGCTGCATTTTCATGTTAAAATCTGTTTTCATATGGTTTACTTTATAAACATTCACAAGCATGGACTTCCCAATCTGTATGAAGCCATTGCTATAAAAGCGTTCCTGAAAATCCTTCAGGCTATAATCGATCTGATAGACCTCATGCTCCAGATAGGCATAGCAGCGTCTGTCCACCACTTCCAGGTAAAATATTTCGCCCGGAAATATCTTTCTCAGCAACTTATCCCGTCTCCCCATAATCGCACCAAAAGCTTCAAAATAATTCATAACACCGGCAATCTCGGCATCCAGTTCACTGTAATATACCTCTATTCTGTTTTCCTTAAGGGTATCATCCTGATGATAATTGACTTTCAAATTCCTCTCCTCCTTGCTACAATTATAACAAATCCGGGGACGGCTGCAATACCTCAATGCGTAGGCTTCGATTTTTGTGTGTTAAGCTGCATACAGAGGATGCAGCTGCTTGTGGCAGACAGCAATACGCGGTGCAGCATAGAATTTGCCTTTCCGCCGCAGTCGAGGCAGTGATTATCCAAAAGCATAGGACATAGTCCGCAATTCAGACTGCAAAGGGAAAACAATAGATACTGGCTTACCTGATGAAGCAAAAGGAGATGCCGATATCGGGAGAGGAAAGAAATAACAAAAATTTCTTAAAGAATATTAAATTATTTCCTAAAAGCTTCGATATACATATTAGGTTAGAGATTGGGAGCGAAGGAACGAGCCAGGAGGAAAGAGATATGCAGATAAAAGGGATGAATCTAAGTGCACAGAAGGAACAGAGGAATAATATCACGGTTGCCGAAACCATTCGGTCTTCGGTTAAGAAGGAACAAGCCGGTAGAAAGACATTATTTGCCGGTGATACCAATCTTATGCCGGAGGAAACTGTCATGACCAGGCTTCAGGCAAATAAGAAGGCAATGAAGGCAATTCTGGACACCCATAAGAATGAAGTGGATTTGGATCAGGGAATATCGGAGATTAAGCAGACCCAGCAGAAAAGGAAAGCAGCTATGGATCAGGCATCGGAGGCGGTACTGAGCCTGCGGGCGCAGCGGCAGAATTTGAAGGAGGCCTATGGTGTCAGCGAGGACAGCGAGGAAGAGCTGAATCTGAAAGCTTTGGAGAAAAGCCTCTTTAGCACGGAGGAATTAAACGAAGAGGAGCAGGGACGCCTTAGAAGCATGGGACCGTTAACAGAATATCAAAAAGAAGCCCTATATCATACCTCAATGGAGCAAATTTGGCAGAGGAGAGCGGAGAATGCCAAAAATGGGATATATAATGATTCCCGGACAATCGCTGCAATCCAATTGGAGCGTTTGAAATCCCATGCGATGGTAGATGCCAAAAAGGAAGCAGTCAAAATCATGGAAGCGGCGGGGAAGCAGATCACAGGTATGCTGATGGAGGATGTAAAGGAACAGTTTGACGAGGAGCTGGAGGAGAAAACCGAAGAAGCAAAGCAGCAGCAGAAGGAGCAGCAGGAAGAGGAAGCCAGACTGGAGAAGGCAAAGCTGGAACGGGAGAGCCTGGCGGCAAAGACGGAGGGGAGGACGGAGAATTCTTTTGCTTCTTTGCAGGAAGTGGAGAATCGTTACGATCCGCCTGCCATGGATATCGGTATTCTTGAACAGGAACTGCAGCTGAACCTGATGGAATTAGCAAAAAAGCAGAATATGAGTCAGGAGGATATCAAAGGAATTCTTGTGGACGAGCTCATTTAGGAAGCATAAAAACTTCCCATAGCAGAAGCAGCTGAGATCAAAAGCTGTTTATACTATGGGAGATTTTTTTGTTTCATGTTTATTTTACAAATACCATGTTGTCGATATAAGCAGTTCTGGTTTTCGCCCACAGCCATTCATTAGTGGAGCTGTCATCAAAATAAAAGAGAGCTCCCTTACTGGGATCACTGCCATAC
>JAEZFH010000156.1 GCA_023437885.1 Bacillota bacterium
GTCAGGAACCGGGTACCAACCTGTACCGCTTCCGCCCCCAACATAAAGGCGGCTGCGATCCCTCTTCCATCGGCAATCCCTCCGGCCGCTATGACCGGAACCTCCACTGCATCAACCACCTGCGGCACCAAAACCATTGTGGTAAGTTCACCGACATGACCACCCGACTCGGTTCCCTCTGCAATGACCGCATCTGCTCCGCTCCGGACCATGCGCTTTGCTATTGCAACGGAAGGAACCACGGGAATCACCTTAATATTATGAGCTTTCCACATCTCCATGTATTTACCGGGAGCTCCGGCTCCGGTTGTGACCACCTTAACCCCTTCTTCGCATACCATCCTCGCCAAATCATCCGCAAATTCACTCAGAAGCATGATATTTACTCCAAATGGTTTCTTTGTGAGCTCCTTTGCCTTCCTGACCTCTGTCCGGATGATCTCAGCCGGCGCCGTACCTCCGGCAATGATGCCCAGCCCCCCCGCTTCCGATACCGCGGATGCTAGGGAGGCATCCGATATCCTGGCCATTGCACCTTGAAAAATCGGATATTCTATATTCAGTAAATCGCATACTCTAGATTGTAACCTCATATCTACCTCCATCTAACCACAACCTGCAAATTTGTGATTACACAAACTCGCAAAGGAACTTCAATTCCTTGTGAAACCCTAGATTTTCTTAGGAATACTTAAGATATAACTTCCGACACTTTTACGATGAATTCCACCAATTGCTCTGTTTCCGGCGGCTTTTATTCTTCCTCACTTCTGGCTGTCAGATATTTCTCAATATCACCGATTGTTGCGATATTTTCCGTATCCTCGGTAGGAATTTCAATTCCGAACTCTTCCTCAAGTGACATGATAATCTGGAATAAATCCAAAGAATCCGCGTTCAAATCCTCCTTCAAAGAGGTCTCTGCTGTGAGCTCTGCTACCTCCACTCCTAATTGATCTGCCACTAACTCTTTAATCTTATTTAAATCCATAATCATATTCATCCTCCGAACTGGCGGAGGACTACTACCTCCTTTTCATTTTTTATTCGGGAAAAGCTGTGCTCAATCCCATATGTGTTTTGATTAATTTTTAATTTATGATTAAGGGCAAATTACCCTGTAATCCATTACATTCCGGAAGGTTAATATGTTCAAAAACCACTTTAAACATACATCGTTCCTAGCTAATTTTACATTTATTACTATTTATACTTAAAATATTTGAACTATAAGATTGTAAAGCCCCTTGGTATATTGATAAAGACTATGCTATCTCCATTCCACCAGTACCGCTCCACTGGTCATTCCCCCGCCAAAGCCCACCAAGATCAGCTTATCTCCGCTTTCCAGCATCCCTTTTCCGGCCATTTCATCCAAAGCAATTCCTATGGAAGCCGCAGAAGTATTCCCGAAACGGTCCAGGTTCATATAAAACTTGGAGGCCGGTATGCGGCTGGATTTGGCAGCCTGCTCAATGATACGGCAATTCGCCTGGTGAGTCACGATGAACTTTATATCCTCTTCCGACAATTCCGCTTGAAGAAGAACGGTGCGGATATGCTCTGTAATACTTCTGACAGCAAATTTGAATACCTCCTGCCCCTTCATCGTTATCACCTGTGGCAGACCGCTTCCATTATCCCCCTTCGGGTTCTTAAGGGGCAGGGCAGGAAGAGTCAGATAGTCCTGTTTACTGCCATCGCTCAGGAGATGGAAGCAGGAGATACCCCTGCCGCTATCCGAAGCACTCAAAACCACTGCTCCCGCTCCGTCTCCAAACAGAACGCAGGTGGAGCGGTCTGTAAAGTCCAATGCCTTGGACAAAGTCTCTGCCCCGATAACCAGGATATTCTGATACATACCGCTCCCGATAAAGGATGCCGCACATGCCATTCCATAAACCAGTCCGCTGCAGGCCGCCGCAAGATCAAAGGCCGCCGCCCGTGACGCACCCAGCTTCTCCTGAACCATACAGGCTACGGAGGGCATAAAGGAATCCGGAGTAATTGTGGCACAGATAATCAGATCAATCTCCCCGGCATCAATTCCAGCACTCTTTACAGCCCGCTTAGCTGCCACATACGCCAGATCCGAGGTGTTCTCACCTACAGATATCCTTCTCTCTCTTATTCCAGTCCGTGATATTATCCATTCATCGCTGGTTTCCACCAGCAACGCCATATCTTCATTGGTCATTTTATTTTCCGGGACATAACTGCCAGTACCGGCAATTACCGCACGTTTCATTCTAATGTCCTCCCTAAAACAATTGATAAACTGATTTATTTTTTATCCGCTGCAATATATATGCCTTTTAGATGTTTATTCAGCTTGCTTAAGGCCGTCAAGAGTACTTCTTCCTCCTCCATGGTGAAATCCGACATAATCGCTTTCACCATGTCCAGATGGAACTTCTCATGTATCCGGTACGCCAGCTTTCCGCGCTTTGTCAGACTGACATTCACAATCCTCCGGTCCAAGGAACTTCTGCTGCGCTCCATATATCCTTTTCTGATCAGCTTATCCACCGCAATCGTCAGAGTACCCATAGTGATTTCCAGTTCCATGGCGATCTCCGACATTGTCTTTGATCCGTACATGCCCACCGCCTCAATTGTATGAATCTCTGTAATTGACAAATCACTGAAGGCTCCCTGCCGGATGGAATTTTCCTCGATGCGGTTTACATCATCATAAACCTCTACAAGCACTTTATTGATTTCGATCAGTTTCTCATTCATGTTCTTCTCTCCTCTGCATTGCCGTTGCCTTATGCCAGCTTTGCATGATGTATGAAGCTCTGCCCGGCTAATTATACTTTGCCTTACAAATATTTTGATATTCAAAATATATAAGAAAAATAACTCTTTGTCAAGTTAAATTTGATTCTTTCCATATCCAGTGAATATTCCGTTGATTAGTTGCCTCCGCAATCATTATTTTAACACTTCATGATGAAATAATTCCTCAAAATTTTACATTGATTTATTTTTCACATTGAAACACCGATGCCCCGCAAGCGATACACAGCTTTTTAATCCGTGTACAGCTTACGAGGCATCGGTTTGCTTCACTTACTTTATTTAAACCTCGAACAACAAATCACCATAGGTGGGAACCGGCCATAATTCCTTTTCAACCAGCTCCTCCAGAGCATCAATGGGTTCTCTGAGCTCAGCCGTTGCAGGGAATACGACCTCCTTGAAAAATACGGCCTGTTCTTCCTCCGTAGGGAGTGAATTCGCTTCCGCCGTTACCTTCTCCAGCATCTTAAGCGCAACCTGAACCTTGGCAAGAAGTCCGGATACTTCCTTCAATAAATCACTTTGAACCGTGACATCCGCATCCGCTACTGCAGATTTAACGGAGTTAATGGAGTCGGCCAGCTTCTTGGTATAGGAGATAATTGCAGGAATATACTTTACCTTAGCCATAGAGATCATGGTCTTTGCTTCGATATTAATGGCCTTTGCATAAGTCTCATACATTATCTCCGCACGGGAATGAAGCTCAACTGCCGAAAATACATGATGCTTCTCAAATACTTTAATCGCTTTCTCTGTTACCAGGGCGGGGATTGCTTCTACCATGGATTTGATATTCGGAAGGCCTCTTCTTGCAGCTTCTGCCACCCACGCCTCGGAATAACCGTTGCCGTTAAAGATAATTCTCTGGTGGTCAGTTAAGATCTTTTTAATCAGATCATGCACTGCAATATCAAAATTATCCGCTTTTTCAAGCTCATCCGCTATGTCACTAAATACATCTGCTACAATGGTATTAAGTATTGTATTCGCTGTTCCGATGGACATGGAGGATGCCACCATACGGAATTCGAATTTATTGCCGGTAAATGCAAAGGGTGAGGTACGGTTACGGTCGGTTGCATCCTTCTTCAGTTCGGGAATGGTATGCACGCCAACATTTAGCTTTCCTCCGTCCTTACTGCTCTTGGCTTCTCCGGTTTCAATTAACTGTGCGATAACATCCTCCAACTGTGTCCCCAGGAATACGGAGATAATTGCCGGAGGTGCTTCATTGGCACCTAATCTATGGTCATTGCCGGGATTTGCTGCGGATACGCGGAGCAGGTCTGCGTGTAAATCCACTGCCTTTAATACTGCGGAAAGTATTAACAGGAACTGTACATTATCATGAGGAGTTTTGCCTGGATCAAGAAGATTCTTGCCGGTATCGGTAACCATGGACCAGTTGTCATGCTTACCGGAACCATTCACACCGGCGAAGGGCTTCTCATGAAGCAGACATGCCAGATTGTGACGGTTTGCCACCTTCTTCATACATTCCATAACCAACTGGTTATGATCGGTGGCAATATTGGCGGAAGCATAAATCGGAGCTAATTCATGCTGAGCCGGAGCAACTTCGTTGTGCTGGGTCTTGGCGGTAACACCCATCTTCCAGAGCTCAATATTCAGCTCCTTCATAAAGGAAGCCACTCTTTCCTTGATACTGCCAAAGTAATGATCGTCTAATTCCTGGCCCTTGGGAGGCATCGCACCGAATAAGGTACGTCCGGTAAAAATAAGATCGTCTCTCTTTAAGTATTTTGCTTTATCTACCAGGAAATATTCCTGTTCCGGTCCCACCGATGGAGTCACCCTCTTCACATTGCCATGTCCGAACAGTTTCAGAATACGGACTGCCTGGATACTGAGTGCTTCCATGGAACGAAGTAACGGTGTCTTAATATCCAATGCTTCGCCTGTGTAGGAACAGAAAGCAGTAGGAATACAGAGAGTAACACCTGCCGCATCCTCTCTTAAGAATGCCGGAGAGGTACAATCCCATGCAGTATAGCCTCTAGCCTCAAAGGTAGCTCTTAAGCCACCGGAAGGGAAGGAGGAGGCATCCGGTTCACCCTTAATCAATTCCTTGCCTGAGAATTCCATAATAATCTTGCCGTCCGGTGTGGGGCTGATAAAGGAATCGTGCTTTTCTGCGGTAATTCCGGTCAAAGGCTGGAACCAGTGCGTATAATGTGTTGCGCCTCTCTCAATTGCCCAGTCCTTCATGGCATTGGCCACTACCTCCGCTACATTCGGGTCCAAATCTTCACCATTCTCGATTGTTTTCCTAAGAGCCGCATAAGTTTTCTTTGGTAGGCGTTCTACCATGGTTGCTTCGTTAAATACGTCTGTTCCAAAAACTTCTGTTAACTTTTCCGACATACCATATCTCCTCTCATGATTATGAAAAAGGTGCCCTCAAATAGTATTGAGAACACCTTCGCTCCAAATTAAATATATATAGTATATATCATGTTTTCACCGAAATGAAAAGCACTTTTTTTCAAAATATATAAATTTTATTGAAAATGACAGAAAGCACCCCGAAATATTTAGTTAGATATACGAAATGAATAAATATACTATTCCAAATACCATTCGTCTTTCACAGGATGATCTTCCTCTGAGCTCTCCTCTGTCTTAGGCATGTACTTTTTTAATACACGTTCCATCAGAAGGGAGTTCAAAAATGCTACGGCAGCCGGTACGATAAAAATCAGGATCGGAATGAAAAGGACTCCTACAATTCCTGCAGCGGTAATGATCACCATTCCTACTGTGGACGGAAGATGTCGGATGGACATGAAGGCTCCTGCCTTAATCAATTGCTTTATCGTCATGTCAAACCTTGATAATACGGGAAATACATAGGTAGAAAAGGAAACCAGCAGGAAAGTAATTGCAACAAAAATACCGAATAAGATGGAGCCGGTTGTCCCGGAGCCCAAATTTGCGTAAGCCCAGATCAGGTCAAAGCCCAAAATGATAAATGCTGCCGTAAGTATGACACCAAGCACTGCTGCCCGCTTAAAATTCATTTTAAAGGATTTAAAGAATTCCCGCATCAAATAACCGCGCTCTCTTCGAATCACCTTGACTGTTGCATAATATAATGCCGTGTTTGCGGGTCCTATGGTAATCACCGGAATACACACCAGTGCCCATACTATACTCAGAAATAAGACATCACATATTTTTCCGAGTGCAGTAAAAAATGGATTATCCATATTAAAAAGATTACTCATTACTAACACCTGTACCTTTCGTTTTTGACAGAACTACCCTTTTATGCTCCGCCTTAACATATTTTTTTCTGCAAGCAAGTTTGGTACGCTCACTACGCTTTTTATATCATGAACATAAACCCTGTTCATGATCTTTCGCTCCGCTCGCATACATGCAAGCAAGCTTGCAGTACGCTCACTACGCTTTTTATATTTTAGCATACTTGTCATTATTAAGAAAGTGAAATAAATATAAATAATGTTACAATTCAGCCAGTCTGTGCAAAAGGAAATAAGGGTGTCCGCCGACCAAACTGCAGCAGAATATTAAGACAGACGGTGCAAAAACAAACCGCTGCGCAGCTTCGGCTCAAACCAGGTAGACTTGGGAGGCATCAGCTTTCCTGCATCAGAAACCTGAAATAATTCTTCGATGGAAGTTGGATACATGGAAAATGCCACTGCCATGTCCTCTGCCACTCGGCGCTCCAGCTCCTTCAGCCCTCTGATCCCACCGATAAAATCTATTCTTTTGTCCACTCTGGGATCCTCAATCCCAAGTACCGGATGCAGAAGATAATCCTGGAGCAGGGATACATCAAGGGAGGAAACCGGGTCCTGGATAGCCTATAGCAGCTCTTTTGCAGATAGGCGGTACCAACCGCCCGGCAGATGCATACCAAAAACCGCCTTTTGCTCCGGAGCAAAGGGTGATCCTCCGAGATATTCCACCTCAAAGTTCTCCTGAAGCTTATGGATAAACTCCTCCT
>JAEZFH010000161.1 GCA_023437885.1 Bacillota bacterium
GACTGTGATCTGACCTATTGTATCACAATTATCAAAAGTAGTTTTAGTATATGAAATACCTACTATCCTTTCATAGGGAGCAATCTCACAATATTCATGCTTGTCACCGCCATCTCCGCCGATTTTACTAATATGTCCATCACTATATACAAATGTAGCACTGTCAATTATTTCACCAATGCGAAAATCTACTCTCGTGATTACTGAAATAGCTGGTGTTGGCTCTGCCTTTACTTCAAATAACGGTTTGAATATATTATCTCTAAGTATTAGATCCGTATAGAATTGAAAACCGATTTCCCACTGTTTTTGCTTCGCAGGGTTTGAATTGTCGGTGCCCTTGCCATCCAGACTGTGAAGAAAGCTCATAATTTTTGGATCAACAGGAATAGTTCTCAGCTGAATATTATATTTCCTGGAAATGTCACATAGCTGTACGTGTCCCGATGAAAGCCAGAAGCCATTCGTCGTTTCAAGCAATAGGCTGCCATTGTGGTCTTTGATTCTAATCCAGTCACATTTCCAGTCCCCGCCGGGAGTATTTCCGCTCATGCGAGCGGTAATCTTATCAATTTTTGAGAGATCCATGTTCTCCGGAACAATAAAATCATAGGTATCTTCATCACCTCGTTCAAAATCGTTATATCCAGGTTTATCACAGAGAGCTTCATAAATTATTCCGTTATACCGTATGCCAATATAAACATTATTGTCAGTTCCTGCGCCAAAAGAACTTCCGGTCTTCACAGTCAGAGAACGAATTTTTGCTGCCGCAACGGTGGATGACCCAGCATATCTTGCAGCAGTTGGTGAACTACTTACGATTTTGTTTAAATCATCAACAGACAGAAGGTGCAATTTGCCCATGTTTATGCACTGGTAAACGGCATGAAAGCTTTGCTTTGTCGTATCACATTCAATTCCGTAATTGCCGAAATCCAAGTCAAGCTTCGCGCTGATGTTTGTTTCACTGAATAATAGACCGTTATCAAGGTAAGTTTTAGGGTCTTTAAAAATGCGCTGGATTTCCGCTATAGCTTCTTCTATCTTTGTGTAACATACTCCCGTAACCGCTTTTACTATAGCAATCATAATGTCTTTAAAGAGATTTTTTAAATAATCTTTGATTGGCTTTAAGATCTCAAGTTCATTAATGAATTTAATGACTTTTCCTATAAAATCAGGAATGCCGACCATGCTGCTTAAATTCAGTATAATCCAATTTTCCAGATACCCCTGTGCCATCTCAATTTTATTTGGATCATTGCCGCAAAAAATCTTTGCGGTTTCCGCCCAAACTCCTAACCACGACATGATGCCATTATCAACATCCTTTTCCCAATGCTGAACGTAATCGGTTACTAATGGTAGTAGCCCTATTGCAGTGTCATTTAATGTGTCATGCACATTTTTTCTCAGTATGGTAAATTTACGTGTTAGATTTACCATGTTATCCGGAGCAAGACCTATTGCATCGTTACAATAAAATGTATCCCTGATAAACTCAATAGGCAGTGTAAGACTCATATCTGCCCAGAGAGGCACTTTACTGTCCATATAGCTTTCAACAAGCAGATGTCTTGCAACAATTTTTGCTTTTTCAGCATCCTTAACAATTTCTTCATATGGCGGAAACCAACCGCCGGCATATGAGTTTACATAGGTATGGCCGAACATATCTCCGGCATAATGGAACATAAATCCTAATGCAAACGAAAGGTTCTTCTCATAGTCAGCCGGAATTGAATAAGCAAGGCGTTTAAACATTAGATCAAGCCATTTACCTGACTGTTCCGGATGAATGACTGCTTGCCCAAAAAGCATATCCGGATAAAAGTCCGGTCCAACAGCACCAGCACGAAATGCCGATGGAAAATTCAATATTGCAGTTTTAACATCGACAGCAGGAGTAAAGTTACCTATTCCCGGTAAAGTGAGCATTCCTCTTTTCAAATCTTCGATAAGCAGATTAGCCATAAAAATGTGCGTTTTACTTTTCATTATTTCTCCTCCTTTATTGGTTACTAATTCATATCATATCGTGCCTCAGGTATTCTCCTGAGTGATGGCTTCGTAAGGCAGGCATACCGCTATGTCTCCTGTCTTTTTTGCTCCATTTCTTCTATATCTGGCGCCGAACTGGCACACACCTCCTATCTGGATTATATAGGAAAATCATGCCATAATAATGATATGGCGAAATTGACACTTTTAATAGCGAATTTAACATATAAATAACCCGCAAAAACTGACAGCTGAACTGAAATCCGGGCTTTCCCTTTATTAACAATTTTTACACTTTAAAGATCAATGTTCCTTATGCACAGGTAAATCTGTTGGATGGATTGTCCCTGCTGTACCAACAGAACCAATATCTCCTTTAAACGAGCGATTTCTGCTTCCAATCATTAATTTCACAAACTTTCTTTCGTCGTATCTTTTCGGACTGTTTTAACTATGCAAAAAAGACAGGCGGATATCCTCCGTCTGTCCTTACAGTCCCATTTTCACCGGTACCTAATATTCTATTCATAACCATCTATCCCACCAATTTGGGAATTCTTCTTTAACTAATGTAAACCATTGGCAGAGTGTTAAATAATTCGATTACTTACAGCCCAACCTCCGTATGGGATTGGGGAAATGTGACATAAGCGTAAACACCATCCCACGGTGCTCCGTTTTGACATACCGCTGCAGGCATTCACCACCCCTGTAGGACTCTAACCAAAATCGATTCAAATCCGGCATAGGATTCAACTGCTATTCAACAGGCTGAACATCGTTTGAATTATTGATTGCGGACTAAAAACTTATAGGCTTTTTCAAAATCGTAATTAAAGTAATAACTGGCAGTCAAAGACTGCTGCTCATATACAATTGACCATTGTGTTGTCCATGTTCCATCCGATTGAGAAACCTTTGCAAGGGCATCTTTCACTTGCTCACCAGTAAGTGAACCTTCGTTTTCTTTATAGAGCGAACTCAAGTATTCATATCGTTGTTTAGCGCTTTCCCCGCCGGCAGCCGTATTTCCATTAGCAAGATTAAAGTTTGTCACCGTATTTGTGTTCACAACAACTAATTTGCCATCCACAAACTCAATCACAACCGACGCACCCGCAGCATCTGATATGGCAAGATGATGACTGATACCACCCGAGGCAAATATATCATACAGCTTTAATAATTCTATGGCTTCATCAACACTTGCCGCTTTATTCAACAAGAGACGAATCGCTGTTGTAATTGTTAAATCCGGCTTGTCCGTATCAATAGCTATCATACCGCCCTCATTGACTTCAAGATCGGCAACACAAAGTCCAGCTTCATTGATACCATCCATGGGGACATACAGAGCGGCAATGGCGATCATTTTATTTGCAATACCCTCCGGTACAACGTCTGGACTGGAGGTGATATTTTGAAAATCGCAAGTTGAAATTGACGCATATCCATCTTTGGGAACACATTTTACAATGATCGGAACAGAACCCTTCCAATCAAAATTCCGCCCCCATACATGGGAACCGTCAGGAGTGTTAGCGGAGATGGTACTGCACGCAAGCTCGTTTTCTTTGACATAGATTGAATAGAAGCCTTTCGAGATGCGCTTTGTAAGAAATGCACTCACTTCTTTATCTGAAGATGCACCTCCGGATTTAAGAAAATCTTCAAAATGATAGTCACCATCTAGTTCCATATAGTATATCGGTTTTTCATCTGTTATTTTTTCAATGGAGTTGATGATTTTCAGCTCGTCCTGGAACAGGATTCTGGCGCCACCTGCAATAAGAAATAAAACGATAATCAGTAGAAGTATTAATTTTCCCACATTCCATCTTGCTCGAGACTTTTCTTGGTTTTTCATATCTTTCCACCCCGCCAAATATAAATTTCCTGTAGCTTTGATTTAATTCGCTTACAAGAGCGACCGGTACGCTAAACAATATTTTTTCTATAATAGTCAAACGATGTTTCTATTTCAAATCCACACTTTCTATATAATTTAAAAGCATTTCCATTATTGCTGTCTACTTCGATTGTTATGTCTTCTCTACCTCCACTTTTCAGATCTTTTAGTATCAACTCCAGTATTTCTCTTCCAAAACCTTTTCCTTGATATTGTGGTGATACACCAAATCCAGATATGGATGCTTCGTCATTTTCAAAGCTAACAGAACCCATTCCAATAGGCTTTTCATCTAAAACAGCTATATATTGGATCCTATTGTCTGCTTCAAAGGATTTAGTTATCATGCTTTTTGCATCCTCATAATCGTCATTAAATATCTCCTGACTTAAACTAATAATTGCTTCTAAATCTTTCTCTTGCGATTTAAGTAACTTTATTTCAGATATTTGATGTATATCCATATCACTTGATAAACCTTTATAACCTAACAGATACTCTGTAAAATCCAGTTCGGCATTTAGCTTTTTCATTACCTTTTTCCCGTCATTTGATTGTGTTTCACAAACAAATACTAAATCAGAGATACTATATTTTTTTACTTCTTCTATGGCCTCATCAAGTAACATCTTGAAATACCCTCCACGTCTGTAATTAGGCAAAGTATAAGCTGATATTTCTGCTTCTTCGCTGGTTGGAACAAATAATGATATTAGACTCACTAACCTATTATCCTCATAAAGTAAGAATAGGGTTTTCATTTCAGGATTAAAATTTATAGATATATCAAGAAATATACTTCCATTTAACTTATCATGTTCTTTGCATATTAACTCAACTTCTCTTATTTCTTTTATAACGTCTTCACTTAGTTTATTTAATTTTTTAATCAACAATATAAATCCTCCATTTATATTCTTTTAATCTACATTATAGCAGATGATAACACGGAACTCTAAGACTAAATATTTATAAAAGACTTATATTGCGAGGTATGGCTTTCTTGTAAATATAAAACAAATGTGAACTAACACATTAAATATATTATATCAAATAATTACATTATAGACAAAAGAATATTGTTTGTGAACGGAATAGGCTTACAACAATCTGCTCCTATACGCTCATGGAATCCAGCAGAGTGCCCTCCAGAACGAATATGTATGCCTTCACGCCTTGTCCTCCTTCACACCTTATTTCCTCCCTTCAAGAAAGATCACCTTTAATTCACGAGCCGCTTCCGCCACGTCCGTCTGGGCGACGATGGCCGAAACAACAGCCAGCCCGTCGATACCGATGCCTTGGAAGTTTGGCACGGTTTCCTTGTTGATGCCGCCGATAACAACGATGGGTAGTTGGATCGCTGCCCGAATGCGCCGGAGTTCATCCATGCTGGTAATGTCAGCGTCGGTTTTGGTTCCGGTAGCGTACATGGCCCCTACGCCTAGATAATCCGCACCTGCTTCCACAGCGGATAGCGCCTCGATGAGATTTCCAGCCGACACGCCGACCACCTTGTCAGGACCGATGATTCGGCGCACCACATCAGCGGGAAGGTCAGCCTGCCCCACATGAACGCCGTCTGCATCCACTGCGAGGGCGATGTCCACGCGGTCGTTGATGATTAGCGGCACGCCAAGCCGGGCGGTGACCTCCCGCACCTTTAAGGCTGTTTCGTAGAACTCTTTGGAGGAGCAATCCTTTTCCCGAAGCTGCACCAGCGTACAGCCGCCCAGAATGGCCTGCTCCACCGATTCTTCAACGTTGGCGGAGCTCATCAGCTCCCGGTCGGTCACAAGATAGAGGGTGTAATCAATCTTAGGCTTCATGGAATTTCGCCCTCCTTATGATAGTTTCGGCATCCATCCGACTCACACAGTCAAGGAGTGCTGCCCGGAAGCTTCCATTGCCTTTCATACCCGCCAACTCATAGGCCATTTCTCCTGCAATCCCCATGGTCAATAAAGCAGCGACCGTTGCCTCCAGCGGACTTTCCGACACAGCCCCACAAAAGGAACCGATGAGGGAGGAGCACATGCAGCCGGTACCGGTGATATCCGACAGCTTTGGGTGGCCGTTTTCGATGCAGATCACCTCTGTGCCATCCGATACCACATCCACTGCACCGGTAATGGCAACCACGCAGCCCAGCCGAGCTGCCAACATTTTGGCGACGATCGCTGCATCGCCCTGCATATCGGCCTCTGAGGCATCCACACCTTTCGGTTCCGATTGCAGACCCGCAAGGAACCGCACCTCCGAGATATTGCCTCGCAGGACGCG
>JAEZFH010000257.1 GCA_023437885.1 Bacillota bacterium
CGGGAACGAGCTTTACTATGCCGGCTACGAATGTAACGGTAACAGCAGAGTTCGAGGTTATTCCACCTACGACCTATACAGTTGCGATAGGAACCTTGGTGGGGGGAAGCATCACAGCAAGCCCGACAGTAGCTGAGGCAGGGAATACGATAGCCCTGACCATCACACCGGATGCTGGAAAGCAGTTAAAAGCGGGGAGTCTGAAATATAACGACGGTACACAGGATATAGCAATCACAGGAACAAGCTTTGTTATGCCGGCAGCGAATGTAACGGTAATGGCAGAGTTTGAGGATATCCCACCGACTACCTATACAGTAACGGTTGGAACCTTGGCTGGAGGAAGCATTACAACGAGCCCGACAGTAGCGGAGGCAGGGATTGCGATAGCCCTGACCATCACACCGGATGCTGGAAAGCAGCTAAAAACGGGGAGTCTGAAATATAACGACAGTACCCAGGATATAGCAATCACAGGAACAAGCTTTGTTATGCCGGCGGCGAATGTAACGGTAATGGCAGAGTTTGAGGATATACCGGCAAGTACCTATACTGTAACGGTTGGAACCTTTGTAGGCGGAAGCATCACAGTAAGCCCGGTAATAGCAGGGGCAGGGGATACGATAACTTTGACGATCATGCCGGATGCCGGAAAACAATTAAAAGCCGGAAGTCTGAAATATAATGATGGAACGACGGAGGCAGCGATAACCGGAACAAGTTTTACTATGCCGGCAGCAAATATAACAGTAACGGCAGAGTTTGAGGATATACCGGCAAGTACCTATACGGTAACGGTTGGAACCTTTGTAGGCGGAAGCATCACAGCAAGCCCGGTAATAGCGCAGGCAGGGGATACAATAATTCTAGCCATCACACCGGATGCCGGAAAACAGTTGAGGTCAGGAAGTCTGAAGTATAGCGATAGTACGCAGGATATAGCGATAACCGGAACAGACTTTACTATGCCAGCCGCAAATGTAACAGTGATCGCAGAATTTGAGGATATACCGGCTAATTCCTATATGGTAACGATTGGAACAGTAATAGGAGGAAGGATAACAGCAACCCCTGTTTCTGCAGTGTCAGGAAGCAGTATAAGTCTGACCATTATACCGGATACCGGAAAGCAGCTAAAAGCCGGAAGTCTGAAATATAATGACGGAACGCAGGAGGTAGCAATAACTGGCACAAGCTTTGTTCTGCCGGAAGCGAATGTATTGATAACAGCAGAGTTTGAGAATATTCCCGAATCATCAACAGATTCATTACTGATAAGTATTGTGACCCCGACAACAATTACCGGTCTGATGAATGGTACTGCAAAATCAGCATCGGCATTGGGATTACCTGTTACTGTGCCTATTATAACCTCCGGTGGAAGTAAAAATGTCTCTGTTATTTGGGATGTAGCATCCTGTATTTATAACCAATACTCCTCAAGTGCACAAACCTTTACAGTGACTGGCGTCCTGATACTACCTTCTGGAGTGGTGAATACAAATAATATCAGTTTATCAGTAACGATTTCTATATCGGTAAATCAAGCTACAAATAGTGGTTCAGATGGAAGCAATTCTGGCGGAGGTGGAATCATAGGAAACAATACGGCATCCAATCCGGATATAAAGCTTCCAAGTATTGCAGGAAGTGAAGCAAAAGGCTGGGATGCCATTGTGGAATATGTATCTGATAATAATATGGGCAGTATCATAGTGGATATGAACGGAGCTACCACTGTCACGCAAGGAATACTTGAGGTAATCAAAGGAAAAGATATCGACCTCACTCTTGATCTTGGTAACGGAATTCAGTGGATTATCCATGGAACAGATATTCCGGAAAGCACGGATTACTCCCAACTCCATGACATCGACTTGAATTTATCAATGAATACGGACAGTATTCCGGCAGAACTTTTGAATACCCTTTCTGAAACGGACCGGGTGCAGATATCACTGACATATGACGGAAACTTTGGATTTACGGCGACCTTAAGATTGCCGGTAGAGAAAAAATATGGCGGAAAGATAGCGAACCTGTTCTACTATAATCCGGTTACGAATCAAATAGAGCTGCAGGCGGTAGGGATAGTGGATAAGAATGGCAATATTGAATTTCCATTTACCCATGCATCCGATTATGTAATTGTAATGAGCAATACAGCGATGTTAGAGACTGCAATGGATACGATTACAGTTACTCCTGTAAAGAAAACACTTTATATCGGAGGAACAAAGGGAAGTAGTGTTACGATAAAAACGATAATTCCGGATGTTGTTCAAAAAGCAGTTTTCGATGGCGTATGCGATATGACAAAAACCTATAAATCAAGCAATCCTAAGGTAGCAACCGTATCCGATTCGGGTAAAATAATTGCAAAAAAAGCCGGTACAATAACCATTACCACAACGATTACGATAAATGGGATGGAAAAAAGTTTACAGACGATCATTAAAGTGAAAAGGGCTTATATAAGATTTACAAAAGGCACAAAAACAATGAAGCTTGGAAAAACCTATACCTTCCTAGCGACAGGCTATGGCGTTGAGTCAGACGATATTACTTTTACAACTTCTGTAAAGTCTGTGGTGACAATAAATAGGGTTACAGGTAAAGCAATGGCAAAATCAGCAGGTATCGATTATGTAATTGTGAAAGCCGGGAATGTTGAAGTAAAGACCAAAGTAGTAGTTCAAGAATAGGAAAGATTTGATTAACCATAGAGCAGCCTGGTAACAGACTGCTCTACTTTTCTGTATCAATAAGCAAATATGCTTTGTTTTGTGTCAGGAAGGTCTCGAACTGGCAATTGAAAAACATGGTCATGTATAATATAATAATTTGCAGTAAATATAAGTAATCGATCTTCGGATTGTTAAGCTAAGTGTAGAATTATAAAACTAATAAACTGCATGAAAAATACGATTAAGCAGGTAAAATTGAATGGAAAATTTTAGTTTGTTATTTAAACCCATCGGAGCCTATTTATCCGAAACGACATCAAATGTAATGACGTATTGTTCGCCAAGCAGCCTGCTGAGTCCATATATTTCGTCCTATTGGGGTACTGTGAGACCTACTTCAGAATGCTCAAGCCATGATTTTGAGCCGTCTTTGATCGTACCAGACGCCTGTGTAGATATCATTTTCACAATAGATCACACAAATGGCATAGTTCATAGTGGCTTTTGCGGGATATCCGATCTTCCCAGCCACGCTTAAGCTTACCAGGAAGTAAATGTCGCTTTTTTGCAATACAATCATATCAGCTTACAGTATAATTGTGTATAGATAAGGAAAAGCAGGGAAATTATTTCATAAATCTCAAAAGTATATATACCAGCTGTTCCTAAAGTAAAAAACTTTAAAAGGAGACTAAGGGATGAAAATTGGATCGCAAGTATATGTAAAAGGAAGTTTCGAGGCAGCGGAACGGTATTGTGATGCTTTTGGAGCAAAGATTGGTTTCAATATTACAACACCGGAAAATACATATGCACATTGTGAGCTTATGGTTAACGACCAGCTATTTATGGCAGTGAGCGAAGCACCGGAGGACTGTGAACGTACAAAAGGACAAGCCTGGCAGACAACTGCTTTTAATGTGTATGAGATGGGCAGTGTGGAGGCCGTCCGGCACGCTTTCGAAATACTAAGTGATGGAGGAACGGTCATTCATCCGCTTGGGCCGTGTGATTGGAATACATATTGTGCTGACGTTGTGGATAAGTTTGGCGTGTTTTGGTGGATAGCGATTTAAGTAATCATCACTCCATATAAAGAGGAGAAAGCACTCCTAGGAAAGAGGACTGGAAACAGTCCTTTTTTTGACTCAATAAAGCAAAGGAGCAATATCATGAAAAAGTTTATGTCGTTTGTACTATTGGTGGCATTGGTTTTATCCTAAATCAACAGAAAGATTTCTGTAATTACTTGTTTTACAAAACAAAGGAATTATATCGAAGTTTATTTTTCAATGCTGCATACTATATGTAATATGTTGACAAAATTGTGAATGCAATATATTATATTACTTAACAGAATAAGCATAGTAGTTCGGTAAAGAAAGGCGGAATGCGATCCGGTATGCTTTAGAATTAGAACAAGCGTATGCGGAAAAGTAATTTTAAAATCATATAATTGAATAATTGAGAAAAAGAAAGCTGTTTTTATGGACAGTTTAGTTTTAATACTCAATTACTTATGATTTTAAGATTACTCACATGGCTTTTATCAAGAAATTTGAGCTGTAGAGTGAATCTACAGCTTTTTATTTTTGTACTGAATTACTATGCTTTTATTTTGTTAATAAATATTGGAGGAATGAGTAATGATGCATAGAGAGAAGAATATCATTTTAAACAACGGCATAAATATGGAATTGTTGTTAAACACGGCAAAGAAACCCGATTTATCCGCCACCAATGAAGAACCGTTCTGGGATGACCCTCATATATCACAGCAAATGCTTGAAGCTCACTTAAATCCCGATTGGGATGCGGCAAGTTATAGTCATAATACAATTGATAAAATTGTAGAATGGCAGATCAAATATCTTAATTTAAAAGAAGGCTCGAAAATATTGGATTTGGGCTGTGGTCCCGGACTTTACTGCTCCAGATTTTCCCACCACGGGCTGGATGTTACAGGAATGGATTATTCGAGGAATTCTATAAATTATGCTAAAAAGTATGCAGATACAAATTGTTTGGACATTCAGTATATATATCAGGATTATCTTACGATGGATTATACGGATGAGTTCGATGCTGTTTTTCTAATTTATTGTGATCTGGGAGCACTTTCCGATAGCAGACGTGATCTATTACTTCAAAAAATATATAAAGCATTAAGGCCTGGCGGAACATTTGTATTGGATGTTTTTACCAGATATAATTGGGAACAGCAATCCATGCATAACTGGTACCTGAGCGAATCGGGATTTTGGAGGCCGTATCCTCATCTTGTTCTGGAACAGATTTTTGGATATGATGAAGAAAATGTTTTTATAAAGCAATATATCGTCATTGATGATAAGGGTGAGATAACTGCCTATAACTTAAGAGACCATTATTACTCTAAGCAGAGTATCTTAAATTTGATGGAGAAGTACGGTTACCATGTGCAGGATGTCTGGAGTGACTTAACCGGCAAGGATTATGACGAAAGCTCGAAATGCTTGGGTATTGCTGCCAAAAAGTAAAATAAGCAGAGAATTTAATTTTATGTTCGAATGTACTCATGGATGTAATATGGTAAGATTTAATTAGCATGATCTAATAACAAGATATTGGATTGGACTTGAATAGGCATGGTATTTGGATAGTGATATCCCCATAGGCTTCAAGATACAAAATTTGTACATCAAATGTTAGGCGGACCGGACAAAATTCCAATAGAATATAGCTGAAAGGAAGATGTGAATGGACGTATTTAATCAGACGCAGAATGTTATTGATATACTGGAAAAGGATATATTCAATACTGATTTAATAGTGATATCAAGAGTAACAGGAATACCCTTGGGAGTATATCAACGTATATTCAGTTATATTTGCGGGATTTCAATTACAGAATATGTACGCCGTAGGAAGCTTACGAAATCTGCTGAAATGTTGCTTGCAGGAGACAGGAATGTGACCGATGCGGCATTTGAGTGTGGCTATGAGAACAGCACATCATTTTCGAGAGCGTTTAAGGAACAGTTTTTGGTCCCTCCGTCACATATTACAGCTGATATATTAAAGGATAAGGCGTTCAGACCGCTTTCTTTCGCAGAGAAGGATACTTATTATGTTGTGAAAGGAAAAAGGATTATGGCAGAGCTGGTAAAAATCGAATATGAGGATATGGAAGACATGCTTCTTATCGGAGTGAGCAGCAAAGACTATGGGATGAAAGGGAGACAGCTTTGGGACATTTACTTTGGTCAGCATTTTGATGACAGATTAACTGAACTGGAAGAAGATCAGATCGGTATGGAGGATTGTATCGGCCTGGGATATTCGGCGGATTTCCCCTCCGACAGGGAGCTTGGGGAAACCTATATTGTCGGGAAGTTCTTTAAACCCGGCACACCTGTACCTGAAGGAATGGTTGGCAGGATGATAAAGGGCGGAACGATTGTCAGAGCTCAGATCGGCGGGGAAAATTTTGATGAGATCCTTAATAGCGCATATCTTCTGATTTCTGACATGGTTCCCAGAAATGGATATCAACTGGATTACAACCAATTCTATTGGATTGAATTCTACACCATGAGCAGATTTTGTATTCCGATGGAAAATAATGAGAAGCAGATTGTTTGTGACTGGATTATGCCGTGTGTAAAACGATAAAAGGCAAAGCAGAGATGAGTTTAAACGTAGTAGTGAAATAATTAATCGAATAATCAATACTTTTTCTTTGCTATCCTGTATTGAAATCCTCCAAAAGTATGAATAAGAACTTTTGGAGGATTTTTTTATGCAGAATATTTGTGTGAGTACATAATCAGGCAGGGAGACACGGTGATAATGATTAGTAGAATTTGTAAGTTGGTTCTTGATGATCTTACAGAAAATGCTATAATATACTTAAATATTACATTTTTGAGAAAACAGATTTGTTAGGGAGGGAGGCAAAAGAGTGGAGGATGTTAGTATGGTTTTTCCTGCACATTATCGTGTAGAAGAGGATAAGATACAGACATTAGAGGAGCATCTTACGGGAGTAATGGTTAAGTGTGAGGTATATGCAAGGTCATTGTTGTTTGGTAATACAGGAAAGCTTCTCGGAATATGCCACGATATCGGAAAGTACACAGATGAGTTTTTAGAATATATATCTGAGGCAATAAGGCGGGAAAAAGCGGGTGAAGAAAAAATAAAAAGCGACGTAGATCATGGCAAGCATGGAGCGATGCTGATTTTAGAGCGTTACGATGAGGGGGCTTTTTATAAAAGAGCGTTGGCAGAAATGATGGCGATGATTATATGCTACCATCATGGAGGGCTGGAGGATTATATATCAGAGAATTTGGATATAAAGCTACTAATTCGGTGTGGTAAAACTCAGGATGCTAGAAATGCGGATATCGCTTTTCAGATAGCGAAAGAGCGCTTTTTTGCTAGGGTAATGAAGACGGAAGAGCTGGATGAATTATTTGATAAGGCGGTCAAAGAGCTGGAAGCCTTTCATAATAGTGTCCGCAGGGCTGACTTAGATACCAACTATAGCATGCAGCTGCTTATTAAGTTTCTTTACAGCTGCCTGATTGATGCCGACCGGTATGATACCTATCTGTTTGTGAAGAATAAGGAGGAGGCAGAGCAGGGGAATAGCCGGGTGCTGTGGGAGAGCTTCGGTACAAGGTTGAATATCTTGGAGGAAGAATTTCAAAGGAAGGAAGCGCCCAGAGTATCTGCAGAAAACATAAAAAAGTTGAGGCAGGAAATATGGGAGCAGTGCAATGCGTATGGTTATACAAAACCAGGGATTTATACGCTGACGGTTCCGACAGGAGGCGGAAAAACCCTTTCTAGCCTCAGATATGCGATAAATCATGCAATTGAGTATAACAAAACGCGCATCCTCTATGTCCTTCCCTTTACTTCAATTATTGAACAGAATGCAAAAGTGGTGCGGGATGCGTTGAATGCCGGTGATTTCCTTCTTGAGCATCATTCAAATGTGGTGGACGATGAGGAAACGGGTATAGAGGAAACGGAGTACCGCCAGCTGTTGACCGAGCAGTGGACTTCTCCGATTATATTTACCACCATGGTTCAGTTTTTGAACACCTTTTTTGCCGGCGGTACGAAGAATGTTCGGAGGCTGCATAATCTGACGGATACCATTCTTATCTTCGATGAGATACAGGCATTACCTATAAAATGCATTTCCATGTTTAATGAGGCCATTAATTTTTTATACAGCCAGTGCAGAGATACGGTAATTTTATGCTCCGCAACACAGCCCGAGCTTAGTGCGGTTAGGCACAAGATGAAAATTCATGGAGAGATTATTCAGGATGTCGGACAAAAATTTGAAGCATTTAAGCGTATGAATGTTGTTGATGAAAGAGTGTCAGGCAAGAGATCTATCAGTCAACTGGGTGAGTTTATAGAGGGATTAAAAAGGGAAAATGAATCCGTTTTAATTGTACTGAATACAAAGGCTACTGCGGAGGCTGTTTACCGGGAGGTTAAGAGTAGGTTAAGCAAAGATGAAACAAAGGCTTCAGAAATTATCTACTTCTTCTTAAGCACAAACCTCTGTTCAGACCATCGGAAAAAGAAAATCAAGAATATGAAGGAAGCTTTAGGGGAGCATGGGGAGGTAATCTGTGTCAGTACTCAGTTAATTGAAGCAGGTGTGGACATCAGCTTTTCCTGTGTGGTAAGACACCTGGCAGGGCTGGATTCCATAGCACAGGCTTCAGGGAGAGGAAACCGTCACGGAGAAGGAGAAATGAAAAATACTTACATTATTGAGCTGGAGGAAGAAAACCTTGGCTCCTTAGATTACATAAAGCTAGGGAAAGATTGTACTGCTTTTGTTTTGGATGAATATGCAAGGAATAAAGAAAGGTTCAATTATGATTTGCTATCACCGGAAGCAATACAGCGATATTATTCTTATTTATTCAGTGATGATAAGGTGGAGAAGGAAATGGACTATCCCGTGTCTGAAACAACAATTTATAGTATGCTGTCAAAAACGCATAAAAGGACGGCATATGAAAAATCCACAAATGAGAAATACCCAGTTGTTTTTGAATATCAATATAAAACCGCTGCTAACTGTTTTACGGTGATCGATGAGTTTGCGGAGACAGTACTGGTTCCTTATGGGGAAGGCAAAGAAATTACTTACCAGCTGCAGTCACAATACAAGCCTGATATGGATCTAATTCGAAGGGCGCAACCTTTTACGGTTAATATAGCAAAGGGAATGATGCAGAAATTAAAGGATAAAAATGCGGTACATATGGAAGAAAGAAGTGGGGTATGGATTTTGGAGGAGCGTTACTATGACGAGGAGGTTGGGGTGACGTTAGAAGGGAAGAAGATGGCCCCGTGTTTTTTGGGTTGAGTGTCAAAATATATATTGTCTGATACGTGAATATAGAGTAAGTTTCACCAATGTAATATATATTATTTTAGAAATGAAGGCAATAAAAGCTGTCATATTAATTGATTTAGACAGCTTCTATTACTAATAAATATTAGATTTATTTCAATCCACATCTATAAAAAGATGACAGTTAATTATAGAGTATGATTTGAATGAAAAAAAAGAATAAGAAAACAACAGAAATATGCACTCAATTATTAAATATGAATATAGTAGATATTATAATTGGGAGATAATAAATATTCGATTTGAATGGAGGTAGAATTATATTGTATAAAAACAGCAAAGAAAATAGCTACGTATACTCACAAGGATTCAGTTTTAAGGAGAATGTGGAAATAAGCCAATTACACAAAGAAAACCTGCAACTTAAACAGGATATTATTATTTTGAAATGGGAAACGTGCATTTTACTTCAAGAATATAGGATTTCTTAAATTCATTAATTAAATACACTATTCAAAGTCTGGTTGTAGTTAGGGTAAATATTTTGCATGACGGTATCAAAGGTTTTTAATATCGTTAAGCACCTAACCGCAACCAGGCAGAGTTAAAAAGTTTAGAAAGGAGCTATTATGGAAAATGCAATTACCTACCGGGTATATGGGAGATATGCTTTATTCACAGACCCAATTACACGAATTGGAGGGGAAAAATCTACTCTTGTTGTTCCAACATATCAAGCGTTAATTGGGATAACTGAAAGCTTGTACTGGAAGCCAACTATAAAGTGGAAAATAGATAAGGTCAAGATCTTAAACCCTATCCGAACTGAATCAAAAGGGATTCGTCCAATTAAATACGGAGGAGGTAACGATTTGAGCTATGCGACCTATCTTAGTGATGTTTCTTATCTGGTCAAAGCTCATTTTGAATGGAATTTAAATAGGCCGGATTTATCCCATGATTTCAATGAGAATAAACATTACTTTGTAGCGAAGCGATGCCTCGAAAAGGGAGGAAGAAGGGATGTTTTTTTGGGAACCAGGGAATGTGCGGCTTATATAGAACCCTGCGGCTTCGACGAGGTTGCAGGCTATTATGACAAAGGCGGAGACATGGAGTTTGGACTTCAATTTCACAGCTTTTCCTACCCGGACGATAATGGAG
>JAEZFH010000297.1 GCA_023437885.1 Bacillota bacterium
ATTCCTGCAGTTCCTTAATTTTCTCCTCTTTCTTCTTGTTGGCTTCCTTCATCTGCTTTACCATTAACTGGCTGGACTCATACCAGAAGTCATAATTACCGGAATAGAGCTGGATCTTGGCATAGTCAATGTCCGCAATATGGGTACATACCTTGTTCAAGAAATAACGGTCGTGGGATACCACGATAACGGTGTTCTCAAAGTTGATCAAAAATTCCTCCAGCCAGCGGATTGCTTCCAGATCCAAATGGTTGGTTGGCTCGTCAAGCAGCAAAATATCCGGATTGCCGAAAAGTGCCTGGGCAAGAAGCACCTTCACCTTCTCACCGCCGTTTAATTCGCTCATCTGCTTATAATGAAGCTCTGTATCGATACCCAGACCGTTCAGCAGGGATGCGGCATTGGCTTCCGCCTCCCAGCCGTCCATTGCTGCAAATTCGCCTTCCAGCTCGCTGGCGCGGATACCGTCTTCCTCGGTGAAGTCCTCCTTGGCATAGATGACTTCCTTTTCTCTCATAATCTCGTAAAGACGCTTATTGCCCATGATTACAGTGTCAAGAACCTGATATGCATCGTATTTGAAATGGTCCTGCTGTAAGAAGGACAGTCTCTGTCCCGGGGTGATGATTACGTCACCCTTACTGGGCTCAATTTGCCCGTTCAGTATCTTCAGAAAGGTGGATTTGCCGGCACCGTTGGCACCGATCAGCCCGTAGCAATTGCCCTCGGTAAACTTGATGTTTACATCCTCGAACAATGCACGCTTTCCTATTCTCAGAGTAATGTTGCTTGCCTGTATCATAATAAACCTCCTGGTAAAGTTCTGATATAATAAATTATCAGAAGCTGTTTTACTCCTGATAAAAGGTACCGTTCCCGCACCATGCATCCCGGTTACAGGGAGATAAGGTGCTGCTTTTGCGCCGTATACCTCGGTGATAGGAAGAAATCTTCCTTCCTGTGATATTAATATGTCCTTCACGGCCTGAGCAGCGACATAATCGCCATTTCTATTGTAACGTAAATTCATTATTTTGCAAGAGAAAACTGCGGGTATTTAGGAAAAACCCAGTGTAAGGCTTGATGCACAATGTAAAAAGTTAAAATGCCAGCAGACAGGTTTTAGGATTGACTTGGGAATAAGGATTGTTATAATAATTTTATTATACTATATTTATAGCAATTTATAACAAAGATATTATGCGTATCAGGTTGCGCAGGAATGGAGAACAAATGAAGAGCAGATTTCAAGACGGACAGGTTGTATTGTTTCAGGGAGACAGCATCACGGATTGCGGAAGGGACTGCAGCGATATCACATCTCTGGGAGGAGGATATGCCGATCTCATAGCCAAGCTGTATCGGACCTTATTTCCGGAGGCAGAAGTAACCTTTATTAATAAGGGAATCAGCGGGAACCGGGTGAAGGACCTGCTGGCTCGTTATGAGGAAGATTTTCGTTTAATACAGCCGGACTATCTGTCGATTTTAATCGGAGTGAATGATACCTGGAGGAGATATGATGATAATGATCCCACCAGCAGCGAAGAATTTGAAAGTACATACCGTGAGCTGTTAACAAAGCTTCGCAGGGATTTGCCGGATTGCAAGCTGGTTATGATAGAGCCTTTCCTGCTGCACTCACTGCCTGACCGGGCCGCCTGGAGAGAGGATCTGGATCCTAAAATTCATGTGGTGAGAAAGCTGGCGAAGGAGTATGCAGATTATTATATTCCGATGGACGGTATTTTTGCGAAGGCAGAGGTGGAGGAATATACCTGTGAACAGCTGGCACAGGACGGGGTTCATCCCAGTGCAATTGGGCACCGGATGATTGCGGAGGAATATTTAAAGATATTTCTGTAATGTTTTTAAAATGTTCACGAAACGTTAATACCTTCTCCATAAATCCGGGTTATACTGATGATATAGAATAAGAAAAAATTAATTACAGAAATCATGATGAATGAATTAGTATAATACCGCTTAACATGGAAATTTTTTCATAAATCTCCTCCCTCCCCAAAAGCCAACTTGAAAAAGTTGGCTTTACCTTTGCAGGCAGGGAGCGGTATTTTGACTATAAGCTGACCGCTGCAATTTCGTCCAGACGATCCATAATCGGAAGATGCTGAGTGCAGAGGGTTTCGCATTGTCCGCACTTGATGCATTTCCCGGCCATATTATTGGACATGCCCCAATGTCCGCGCAGCCGGTTGGCAATATTATTGCCAAGGATTTTCTCGTTATAGGAATCCATATATTTCGGAATATCGATGTCCTGAGGACAGGACTTGCAGTAGCCGCAGCCGGTACACAGATTATTGAAAGCGATACCTTTGGCTTCATATTCCTGATAGATCTCTGACGCTGGCCGTTCTACCAGATTTTCAATGGATTTTACTGCATCCTCCACATGCTCCCTGGTTGTACAGCCGCATAGGGTAACAGAGATTTCTTTATGAGATGCAACAAAGCGGAGGGCGGCCTGAGCTACGGTAAGATCGGTTCCCTCCGTCAGATATCGAAAGATCTCCGGGTTCCCTGGAATTAAGCCTCCGCCCAGGGGATTCATTACCACAATACCCATACCATTGTTATATGCTGCTCCAATTCCTGCCTGGCGGAAGCGGTAATTCAAGGCATTATAGCCGATCAGCATTCCCTTGAAGACATTTGTATTAACTACGTCTTCCAACTGGCTGCCCTGCATATGAGAGGAAAAGGTGATGTTCTTAATCAGGCCTTCCTCTCTTGCATTCTCAAAGGAACGGTACATCAGATCATACTGCTTCTGGAAGGACTCCAGATCTAGCAGGCACCATAGATAATAGAAATCCAGATAATCCACCTTTAACCTGGACAGGGAGGTCTCCAGCCTTTTACGAAAGGCATCGGGTGAAAAATTACCTCCATAGGAACCCAGATTTACCTTGGACGAGATGTAAAAACTGTCCCGGGGAAGCTGGGATAAAGCAATTCCGGTAATCTCCTCACTCTTATCGTTGCAGTAAAACGGAGCAGAATCAAAAAAATTGATGCCTCTTTCATGAGCATATAGAACTACATCAGCGCATTTTGTAAAGTTACCGGCTTTCACATCGTTATTATCATATCGCATGGTTCCCATTCCTATTGCGGAAACCTTCATGCCGGTATCCCCGTATTGCTTGTAATACATTGCTTCTTCCTCCCTCTTTTTTTGCTATTATAATACATTATTCTTCTGTTGGGAATATTAATTGGCAGCATCTTCATGTAATATATCATAAATGATGAGGCAGGGGAAGAAATACCTTTCATAAGGATTGGAGCTTACGGATTTGTTTGACTTTTATAACCATCTTGAGTAGAATAAAATTGCTACGGTTAACGGCATTTTCATCATTAAGGGAAGGATGGAAGTCTGTATGGCAATCAATAAGGCAATGAGAATTGCTTTGCGTGCCTTGTCCTATTCAGAATTGGACCTGAAGAAAACCTATAAGCTGCAGAGGCAGCTGAAAACGGCAGCACATCCTGTGATCAGGCCGCTGTATAAAATGTGGGACCATAAGGTATGTGCCGGAGATTACGAAATTCCGGTGCGAATTTTCCCGCCCTCCCCCCGGTATGCAAGGGTGAGTCCGAATACACCTTGTAGTTTGCAGACTTCCCCTAGGAATAAGCTGCTGGTTTTCTTTCATGGAGGCGGATGGGTGGTCGGAAATATCGATAACTATACCAAAGTTTGCGCCAATATGGCAAGGCAGACGGGGCATCTGGTAATATCCGTGGATTACCGGCTGGCACCGGAGCATAAATTTCCTGCGGCACCGGAGGATTGCTATGCGGTTACTAAGGAAATTTTTGAAAATGCAGAGCTGTTTGATGTAAAGCCCGAGGATATCACCCTGATCGGTGATAGCGCCGGAGGGAACCTGGCAGCAGTAGTGTCTTTAATGGCCAGGGATCGGGGGAGCTTTCTGCCGGCAAGGCAGATACTGATCTACCCCTCGGCAGACAGTGACCATAGTGAGCTCTCCCCATATCCATCAGTCACAGAGAATGGAACGGATTTTTTACTGACCTCGAAGAGGATATGTGAATATATCGACTTATACAAAAGCAGTGATGAGGATCTGAAAAATCCATATCTGGCACCGATACGGGCCGGAGATCTATCCCGTCAGCCAAGAACCTTGATCATTACGGCCCAGTACGATCCACTGAGGGATGAAGCGGAGGCTTATGGCAGGAGACTGTTTGAAGCCGGCAACCAGGTTGAGGCATACCGTATGAAGGATGCCCTGCATGGATTTCTCTCCTTGCCGAAGCATTTTGTTCATGTAAAAAGGTGCTATGAGCTGATGAACCGTTTTCTGAACGAGGCGGAGAGGGAATTATAATAAGGAATTAAGGAATGATTAAGATATAACTTCCAATTCTTTTTTTAAGGAGTATCGCAGTAATTGGAATTCTATGCAAAAAGGATCGGAAGTTATATCTTGGATATTGCTAAATTAATGAAGATAATTTATGACAAAAACGTTAATAATTAGGTAAATATATATTTTATAACCGTAACAGATCCGCTTTCTTGCTATAATCAAAAAGACTCGGAAAGGGGGAAGCATGATTCGTGACGAGAAGAAAACAAGTTGAATGGATGAGACTGGATAATGCTGCCAAGATATTCCCTTCCAACACCAATGAGAAGGACACCAAGGTCTTTCGGTTCGTATGCGAGCTGAAGGAGGAAATTGACCGTGATACCCTGCAGAGGGCACTGGATAAGACACTTCCTTTATTTCCTGTCTATCAGACGGTTCTTCGGAGAGGGCTGTTCTGGTATTACTTTGAAGGTACGGATGCCAGACCTGAGGTAACGGAGGAGAAAAAGCTCCCCTGCAGCATGCTGTACCGGGTGAACCGCCGAAACCTTCTGTTCGAGGTATCCTACTATAATCGCAGAATCAATTTGGAGATGTATCATGCACTGACGGACGGGACGGGCGCACTGGGCTTTTTAAAGACAATTGTGTATTATTATCTGACAATAAAGCATGGGGAGGAGTTCAGGGGAGCGCTGCCGAAGCTGGATCATGACGCATCCCTAACTCAGAAGATGGATGACAGCTTTTTGAAGCATTATAGCGGGGATAAGCAGCTGGATCGGATTAAAATCAGCAAGGCATACCATATCACCGGAAAACGGTCCATCGATAACCGATTGAAAATTGTAGAGGGTGTGACCTCGGTCCGGCAGATATTGGAGCGGGCTCATCATTATGATACCACGATGACCGTCTATCTGACCGCTCTCTATATGAAAGCCATCGCGATGGATATGCCTGCGAGAAGCCGGAAGTATCCGGTTACCCTTACGGTACCTGTGAATTTAAGGACTTATTTTCCCTCGGTAACTGCCAGAAACTTCTTCACGACCATCAGCATCAGCTATCATTTTGCTAAGAATTCGGACAAGCTGGAGGATATCATTCCGGCAGTGAAGGAGGCCTTTACCAGAGAACTTACCAAAGAAAAGCTAAGTACACATATGAACCGGTTATCCGCGTTGGAGCACAATGCTTTTATGAGGGTAATCCCCCTGGCAGTCAAGGATGTGATCCTCCGTTTTGCGAACTATCTGAGTGACCGGGGAATTACGGCCACCCTATCCAATATCGGTAAGATCACGGCTGCACCGGAACTGGTTCCTTATATCCGCTTATTTGATTGTTTTACCAGCGCCAGACGGCCGCAGATTGCCATGTGCTCTTTTGGAGACGAGCTGGTAATCAGCTTCACCTCTCCCTATGTAGGTACGGAGATCCAGAAGAATTTCTTCCGTATGTTAACCGCGGAAGGTGCTAATGTAATAATTGCCTCCAATAACAAGGAACTTTAGGAGGGGACGGATGTTAAAATGTGATAATTGCAAGGTATCCCTGCAGGGAAAATATGAGGTATGCCCTCTCTGCGGCGGAATTATTAGAGAAAGCGATACTGCAGAAGAGGAGATCTTTCCCAATATCCCTACCATATTTCAGGAATTCAATATATTTATCCGGGTTATCATTATGGTATCCATCGTGGCCATTGTTGTCAGCTTTGCCGTTAATCTGATCTTTACCAAGGATTCCAGATGGTCGCTGATTGTAGCGGCTGGGATTGTCTGCATGTGGGTCAGCCTGTTTATCATTATCAGTAAGAAGAGCAATATTCCTAAGACCATCGTCTGGCAGGTTGTACTCTTCGGTGTGCTGTCCGTATTGTGGGATTGGTCCATGGGATGGCTGGGGTGGTCCCTGGATTTTGTGATACCGGCGGTATGCTTCGGAGCCATGGTCGTTATGGCCATTGCAGCCAAAATACTGAAAATTGGTGTCAGGGATTTACTCGTATACCTGTTTATTGATATTATTTTTGGCTTTGTACCGATCATTTTTATTCTGACCGGTGTGTTGAATATTATATTTCCCTCCGTTATCTGTGTGGCGACCAGTGCCATCAGCCTATCGGCATTGATTCTGTTTCAGGGAGATAATATGAAGGCGGAATTGAAAAAGAAGATGCATATCTAACCCGGTGGGCGGATAATATACAAAGAACCCATAGAAAGGGCGAATGTTTGGAAGAACTTCACTTTCAATCTCAAGCGTTTATGCCTGAGTCTTCCCCGGCAGAAGCTTGGATGCGCAATATGACATGCAGAAATGGAGGTAAATATGAATTCGTTTCATTTGAAGATGATTGCTATCATTACCATGCTGATTGACCATACGGCAGCAGTACTAATTCCCAGCAATACAGTTCTTTGGCTGGTAATGCGCTGTATAGGAAGGCTGGCATTCCCGATTTTTGTGTTTTTGCTTGTGGAGGGATTTTATCATACCAGAGATGTTAAGAAATATCTGCTTCGAATGGGTGCATTTGCTTTGCTTTCTGAAATACCCTTTGATCTTGCTTTTTATGGAAAAGTTTTGGAATTTACCCATCAGAATATCTTTTTACCTTATTCCTTGGGTTACTGTGCCTCTTCCTGATGAAGGAGGCCGAGAAGAAATTTCAAAAGAATGTGTTTGCAATTAATATACTGAATGCGGTAATAACCCTCTTCTTCAGCGTTGCGGCTTTTTACCTGAGAACGGATTATGGCTTTGCAGGAATATTACTGATCGTAGCATTCTACCTCTTCCGGGGAAGCAGGCTCTTATGTGCGCTTGCCCTGCTGTTTGTATCCGGCTTTTTGATCAAGGGAATTCAGGTGCTTGCGATTCTTGCCATGCTGCCGATTGCTTTTTACAATGGACAGAAGGGTAAAAATATAAAATATGTATTTTATACCTTTTACCCCGCCCATCTTCTCATATTGGCATTACTTAAAATATATCTGTAAGATCATCATATGCTTCCGGAGAGTGTTCGTATTCACCGGTTCGGGACATGAAACGCTGATTTTCGCCGGAAGCGTATGGCTTATCGGGATAGTAGTGATGTTCATCAAAATTCTGTATAGTGCTAAGGGATGGAAACCGATAATATGTTTTTCTGGCAGATTCATAATACATGATTACATTCCTCCTGTTTGTTGTGAAATGGGATCATCTGATCTTATTGTTCGTCATTTCACGAAGATATATACCAGGAAAACATTTGAGATTTTACATTTTTTACAAGCAAATGGAGCTTTTGGCCGGAATACATTGTTCCCGCCCCGACACTATGTTTTGCTGTAAGGAGAGAGACCTATGATTTCACTGAGGATTACGGAAGTAAAGACCTTTATGGCTAAGCTTCTTGCACAGGCCACCTTTGACCGCTTCATCCTTCGGGAGATGGAGCTGGCTACATTAACCAACTTCACTGTCAACGGACAGTTGAATGAAGATTTTTTCTCCAAGGAAGAGCTGGAAGAGAGAGGCGAAAACAGCCGTAATATTCTCTGGAGTGATGTGAGAGCGGTTGCCTACTCCATGATCAAGGGGAATAAGACCCCCCTTTCCTTAAAAATCGTATTTCAGCTGCCCCGGCAGCAGAGCGAGGAGCTGCTGCAGCACTTAGGCGGTAAAATCCGGATGGAAGAGCTGGGAGGCTTATATCTGAATGTCAGATTTGAGAAGAATACGCTTCATATCATCACCGGAACTGCAATTAAGACCTTTACTCTGGATAAGACTTTGGAGCAGGAATGGGATAGGAAAGTGAAGGAAATACTGAGGGAGCAGGCCATCTTTTTTGAAGAAAACTGATGGGAGCCTGTGAATTATGGAATTGTGTTGTTAGCACTCTTGTTCAAAGAGTGCTAATTTTGTCTTGACATTTTATTTTCATCGTATTATGATAAAGGCGTAGTGAGCGTGCTGCAAGCTTGCTTGCAAGTAAGCGAGCGGAGCCAGAGATCATGAACACGTTTTAAGTTCATGATATCATTTGAAGATACTATTTCAACAAATAATGAGCAGACAAGAATGCGGAACAAACTAAATCAGCATTAGACAAAAATAAGTTATGTAAAGGAGTTGTTTTCATGAGCACAGAACGCGGCAATTTATCGATTCATTCAGAGAATCTGTTCCCCATCATCAAGAAGTGGTTGTATTCTGATCACGACATATTCGTGAGAGAATTAATTTCCAATGGCTGTGATGCCATTACCAAGCTGAAGAAGCTGGAGGTTATGGGAGAAGCTAATCTGCCCGAGGACAATCATTACCAGATAACTGTAACCGTGAATCCGGAGGAGAAAACCATTCGTTTCTCTGATAATGGTATCGGTATGACAGCGGACGAGGTAAAGGAATTTATTAACCAGATCGCATTTTCCGGTGCAGAGAAGTTTCTTGAGAAGTACAAGGACAAGACCAATGAGGACCAAATTATCGGTCATTTCGGTTTAGGCTTTTATTCGGCCTTCATGGTTGCTTCCCGGGTTACCATCGATACCTTGTCCTGGCAGCCTGAGGCCAGTCCCGTGCATTGGGAATCCGACGGAGGAACGGAATTTGAGATGAGTGATAGCACCAAGACCGAGCGGGGTACGGATATCACTCTTTACCTGAATGATTCCAGCTATGAATTCTCCAATGAATACCGTGTGACAGAGGTTCTTAAGAAGTATTGCTCCTTCATGCCGGTTGAAATCTACTTGGTGAATGCCAATGCCAAGGCACCGGAGAAGCAGGACGAGGTTGTAGATGCTGCGGTGAACGAAGATGGGACTGTAGAGGAGACCAAGACTGAGACTAAGGAAAATAAGCCGGAGCCCATTAACGAGATTAATCCCTTATGGACAAAGCATCCCAACGATTGTACCGAGGAGGAATACAAGAAGTTTTACCGTGAGGTATTCCATGATTATAAGGAGCCCCTGTTCTGGATTCACCTGAACATGGATTATCCGTTCAATCTGAAGGGAATACTGTATTTCCCCAAGATCAACACAGAATATGATTCCCTGGAAGGACTGATCAAATTATACAGCAACCAGGTATTTATTGCCGATAATATCAAGGAAGTGATTCCGGAGTTTTTGATGCTGTTAAAGGGTGTGATCGATTGTCCCGACCTTCCTCTGAATGTATCCAGAAGTGCACTGCAAAATGACGGATTTGTGAAGAAAATCTCCGAGTACATCAGTAAGAAGGTAGCGGATAAGCTGTCCGGTATGTATAAGGTAGAGAGAGAAAACTATGAGAAGTTCTGGGATGATCTCAGTCCGTTCATTAAGTTCGGCTGTTTAAAGGATGAGAAGTTCCGTGAGAAGATGAAGGATGCCATCATCTTTAAGAACCTTGAGGATAAATACATCACGCTTGCAGAATATGTAGCCGCCAAGAAGGGTCCCGAGGCGGAGCAGGACAAAAAGGACGATAACGCTCCCAAGGAAGAAGCCTCCGGTAAGCAGGAGTGTGAGTGCGGCCATGATCATGAGCATAGCGAAGAATGCGGCTGCGGACACGATCATACACACGATGCAGACGAGGACATTGTGGATGAGGATAAGAAGATTACGGTCTTTTATGTAACCGATATCAAACAGCAGAGCCAGTATATTAATATGTTTAAGGAAGCCGGCAGCGATGCCTTTATCCTGACACATAATATTGACCAGCCCTTCATTACCCAGTTGGAATATCAGGATCAGACCATCCGTTTCCAGCGTATTGATGCGGATATCAGCGAAGGCTTTAAGGATAACATTAAGAAGAAGGACCAAAAGGTATTAAAGAACAATACCGAGGCTATGACCAGTCTGTTCCGCAAGCTTCTCGGCAAGGAGAAGCTGGAGGTCAAGGTGGATAAATTCAAGAATGAAAAGGTATCCTCCGTGATGACCTTATCTGAGGAAAGCCGCAGAATGCAGGATATGATGCGCATGTACAATATGTCCGGCATGGATATGGGTGATCTGGGTGGCGGAGAGACTCTGGTGCTCAATGCCAACAATAAGCTGGTTCAGTTCATATTGACGAACGAGAGTGCGGAGCAGACACCGATGATCTGTGAACAGTTGTATGACCTGGCATTGCTGAGCCATAAGCCCCTGGAGCCGGAAGCGATGACAAAATTCATCCAGAGAAGTAATGATATTATGATGTTTCTTGCAAAATAAATAAAAGCATAGGAAAAAGAAAGAAAAGATAAACCTCAGATAACTTATATTATAGAGAGAAGCATGTGAATTATGATTTCCATGCTTCTCTTTCTATGTGCCGGGCGGATGATTTATGTAATAGGAAGCTTCCGCATTCTAAGGTTCGGCAGTCAGAGCTTTTATTCCTATTTTAATGAAAATAAAATTTAAATAAAACTTTCAGATACCTCTTGATTATGCTATTCTGATTTGGTATGATATAATATTGTAATGAAAACTATATTATGTGGTACGGATAC
>JAEZFH010000298.1 GCA_023437885.1 Bacillota bacterium
TTGATTGAGATTGATATAGAGCAGAGAGTCCTTCGTATTATTGTAATTAAGGGAAAGGAATGCAGCTCTCTTGAGGTGGAGGAGGAGCTTAGCCGCCGCAGGGAGCAATGGATACCCCGCAAACCGAAATACGAACGGGGCATATTAAGACTGTTTGCTGACCGTGCGGTATCTCCGATGAAGGGCGGATATATGGAATAGTACCGGCAGACATTATTCCTGTGAATGCATATTAATACGCTTACGGGGTGAGTGGTATGGGATGCCGCAGGCTGTGGATGTTTGCAGGTATGGTATGACCTGAATAGAATAAGTCCGTAATACAGAGTATTCAGTTGGGTAAATATAAGACGCCCGGCATGGCCTCATGTGCCATACCGGGCGTTTTCCTTCCGGATGCCGGATCAACTTAACTTATACATTCCTTTGTTTTTCATATAAGTGAAGATAGCCTCTCCATGCTTTTGTTCTTCCTTTTGGATATGATTAAGAACATCGCGGACAGCGGCATCCTTGAACTCAAATATTGCGGTATTATATGCGCCGGAGACAAATTTTTCAATCATCAGTGCATCTGTACACAGATCCTTGTCCGATGCGTTAAAACCGCAGTTATCCATACTCCTCTGATCCACGGAGGATTGCTGAGAGGATATGGACTGGGCTGAGGACCCGCCGCTTTGACTGTTGCTTTGTCCCATAGCCGGGACTTTACCGCTCAGCAATTCATTAATGGTCTGAAGATGCTCCTTTTCCTTTTGGCCATTGCTGCGGAAAACAGCCTTCAGTTCAGAATCAACCGCCAGGTTGGCATAGTTTTCATATTTTAGTATGCATTGTTCCTCATGGGTTTTTGCGTCCTCTAATAAGAATTTTTCTTTTGTGGTCAGCTGTACATTCGTAATCATTCTAAACACCTCCATTACTATTATTTTCATTAATTCCGATAATATCCGCAATTTCCGGGGATTCCTCTGTTTTTTCCGAAACTCTGATTTTGCCGTGAGATTTGATACCGATTACATAAGATCTGCTCATGGCAAATACAAGAAAGATATAAATATAATAAAGATATAAATATAATAAAGCATAAGTTCAATAATAAATCATGAGGATAGAATAGATACATCAAAAAATAATATTAATTTTTTGACGTATTTTTAAATATCTGTTAATATAAAAGGAAATATAAGACAAATTTTCGGGATCAGAGGCGCATCCGTTTTTGACGCTGCAGAAGGGTGGAATTACAATGTATGACGAGGAAATGAACGAAGTCTTGGATAAAATCAATATTCTAAATAATGCTTATGATAATATCCGAATCGTAGATCCGGTGAAAAAGAAAATAATTCCGGTTCAGGAGCAGGTAGCGGTAAATCCCGTGATTCATTGCTTTGATTTTTGGAAAAAGGATGAGATTTGCGATGATTGTATCTCCATGCGCGCGTACCGGGAGAAGAAGGCTTTTGTTAAGCTTGAATATCTCTTGGAGGAAATCTATCTGGTTACTGCAATCCCAATTGAGCTCTCCGACCGGAGGGTGGTATTGGAATTGATTAAGAATGTTACGGACAACATCAGCATCAATTTCAACGAAGATGGCCTCAGCAGCGGATTGTATGCAATTTTAAGCAATCTAAGCGGTATTGCCAGAAAAGATCCCCTGACCGGAATCTATAACCGGAGATATCTGAATGAGAAGCTTCCTGTCGATCTGATTAATGCAAATCTGACGAACTATAGTATCTCGGTCATTATGGTAGATATCGATTTCTTTAAGAATGTCAATGATACCTATGGGCATCTGACCGGGGATTGTACCCTGAAGAATGTTGCCGGGATCATTCAGCGCAGCCTGAAACGGGAAAATGATTGGGTCGCCCGCTATGGCGGAGAGGAGTTTTTGATCTGCCTGCCCGGAGCTCCTCTCAGCTTCGCCAGTGAAATGGCAGAAAGCCTCCGAAAGAAACTGGAGGAAACAACAATCGAATGCGGGGACTGCCAGCTTAATATTACAGCCAGCTTCGGTGTGGCTTCCGTTACTCCGAAGCTGGGATTCACTGCGGAGGATTTAATCGGGCAAGCGGATAAAAAGCTGTATGAAGCAAAGAGAAACGGCAGAAATCGGGTTGAAACATAAATGCAAAGGAGGGTAGTAAGTGTATAAAAGGGCACCAAAAGTAGAAAAGACAGCAAGTGCATAAGAGAACAGCAGGTACATAAGAAGACAGTTTGAAGGCATAAGAAACAGTATAATCAGGGTAAAAAGCGAGAGCATAAAATACGAAAGAAATGGAGAGGTGGTAATAAAATTGGATTTTCATAATAAAATCGTTGTAATCACTGGCGGTGCTGCCGGTATTGGTAAGAGTATGACAGAAGAATTTAAGAAAGCAGGTGCCAGAGTGGCGGTCATTGACCTTGAGCCCGGTGGGACAGACTGTGATCTATATTATTGCGGGGATATCGCAAAGGAAGATAAGCTGAAAGAATTTGCGCAGCTGGTAATCGACTGTTATGGGAAAATAGATTATTTAATACACAATACCTGCCTGTCCAGAAAAGGAATACTGTCCGGCTGCAGTTATGAGGATTTTAATTATGTGCTTCGGGTTGGGGTAAGC
>JAEZFH010000304.1 GCA_023437885.1 Bacillota bacterium
GCTTACCATTATCGATGCCAGTGAAGGAATTACCATGCTCCCGGGCGAAGGACACAAAGAACATAAGGGTGAAGCGGAATATAGAGAAGAGCCAAACCATACGGACGATATAGAAAATAGAGAAGAAATAGAGCATGTGGGCGAAACAGAATACAGAGAAGAAATAAAGCATGAGGACGGAACAGAATATATAGAAGAAGCAAAATCTGAGAGTAAAGCTGAGCACAAGGCAGCAAGCGAGCAGGAAGCTGGGTCTGAGCACGATCATGGCGAATGGAATGCCCATGTATGGCTCGATCCTCAGCTTTATATCCGGCAGATAAATAATGTGGCAAAGGGACTAAACAGTTTTATCAGTGCTTCCGATAGAGTAGATAAGTCACTTAGTTCTTCAATTCAGGAAAATGCAGATATTTATATTCGTAAAATTGAGGAACTGGATATCCAGATTGAAAAGTTGGAGCAGAAAATCCAACAGGGAGCGCAGCATATACAAAACAATCAGGCGGTCATTTTTCATGATTCCTTTCTCTATCTGGCGAACCGTATCGGTATCACCGTAGCTCATTCTGTGCCGCTGGACTCAGATACGACTCTCAGTGCAGGAGAAATTGCAGAGATCGTAAATGAAGTTAAGGAAGGCAAAATTAGATATCTTTTTACCGAGGAGCAATTCAGTGACTCCATAGCCAGCCAGATTGCTGCAGAGACGGGAGCCTCGGTGTATATTATAGACAGTGCGGTTACCGGTGACGGTGCACCGGATTCTTATTTAAAATCTATGCAGAAAAATATAGATACCTTAGCGAAGGTAATTGAAAACTAATGTTCTTATCTGGAACCATCCTCGGAATGAAGCCGTTGAACATAAAAAAGCAGAGCATTTCCCAAATACAGATAGGTAAGCAGGTTAAGGAGGAAATGCTTTAGGTGAAAGCAATTTCTGCAAAGATCTTCGTTAAATACTGTAAGGAAGGCAGGGTGTGCCATGAAAGAAACAAGAAACATTTCCCGGAAGCAGATACAATCCGCCAGGCTGCAGGAGGCCGCCTGCGGACTTCATTGTATCCAAATGAGCGATATCAGTGTCAGGGACGGATCACAAGTGATTATAGACCATATTAACCTGCATATTCATTGCGGCAAAATTACTGTAATTATAGGAAAAAACGGAGCGGGTAAATCCACTTTGATTAAGGCTATTCTTGGTGAAATCAAGCATGAGGGAAGGATTGAATTCAATGACCTTAAGAATCAAAAAGTGGAGAACCTTGGGATAGGCTATGTCCCGCAATATATCAATATGGAGAAGAATACACCGATGAGTGTTTATGATTTATTTGCAGGATTTGTCAGCTATTCTCCAATTTTCTTCCGTAAAAATCGCAAGGTATATCAATATGTGAAGGAGCAGCTGGGCGTATTTGAAGCACAGGATCTAATCGATAAGCGCGCCTGTGATTTGTCAGGCGGAGAGCTGCAGAGAGTACTGCTATCGATTGCAATTTCACCCGTACCTAACTTATTATTGCTGGACGAGCCGGTGTCCGGAATTGATTCAAACGGGATGCAGCTTTTTTATAAGAACATTGGAAAGCTAAAAAGTAATTATGACCTGGCAATGATTATTGTATCCCATGATTTTGAATTCGTACGACGGTATGCCGATCATGTTATATTGCTGGATAAAATTATTTTAAAAGAGGGTACACCGGAAGAAGTACTTTGCAGTGAGGAGTTTCGTACGATATTTGGCTAGCAGCTAAGCCACTGTATGGGTTTTACTAATGAAGGCTTGCTTTCGTGTAATCACAATTGATTATAGTATGAGGAAACTATTCCGAAAAAATTATTATAAGAAAATTATTATAAAGAAATTATTATAAAGAAATAATTATGTAGAAATGATTATGAAGAAATGACTATGATGAAATGATTATGAAGAAATGATTATGAAGAAATGACTATGAAGAAATGATTATGATGAAATGATTATGATGAAATGATTATGATGAAATGATCATGATGAAATAATTATCATGAAATGATTATGGTACAAAGTGGAGCGAAATGATTGAAAACCATGCGAAGGTTCTTGTACCCGATTTAAGAGCCGCTGGACGGCAGAGGAGGATAGGATGAACATATTATATAGAATATTGGAAACCTTTTTGCCGTTTTCCTGGACAGAATATGATTTTATGAAGAATGCTTTTTTGGCGGTGCTAATAATAACGCCCTTATTTGGAATTCTTGGAACTATGATTGTAAATAACAGGATGGCGTTTTTCTCCGATGCCCTTGGTCATTCTGCCCTGACCGGTATTGCCCTCGGGACACTTTTTGGGGTAGCGGATACAAATTTGTCTATGCTGGTATTTGCAGTTGCTTTTGCACTGCTGCTTAATCGGATCAAACGCCGTAAAACCGTATCTACCGATACGGTTATTTCTGTATTTGCCTCTCTTAGTATGGCGATTGGGCTTGTGATACTATCCAGGGGCGGTAATTTTGCGAAATATTCCGCCTTGTTAGTGGGAGATATCTTGAGCATAACGATGAAAGAGATCGGGATGCTTTTTGCAATCTTTCTGCTGACAGTTGTTTTTTGGTTCCTTGGCTTTAATAAGCTGCATGCAATCAGTGTGAATGAATCTCTGGCTAAAAGTAAAAAAATAAATATTAAGTGGATGGAGGACCTGTTCAGTATTATTATTGCAGTTATAGTAATGTTCTCTGTAAAGTGGGTAGGAATACTGATTATCAATGCGCTTTTAATCTTACCGGCAGCGGCAAGCCGTAATATCTCCTCCGATGTGCGGGAGTACCATCTTTTTTCTATTCTGATTTCCCTGTTTTCAGGTGTTTTGGGACTGATTCTATCCTACTACATGAATACGGCTACCGGGCCGACGATTGTAATCATTGCCGCATCCATATTCTTCCTTACTTTATTGCTAAAAACTTTGGAGGGAAATAAAAAATAGGCATTCATATAAGTCGTAGTTATATATAATATGAAAAAATACTTTTACTATATTTAAGAAATTTATGATACAATGGAACAAGAGTCCGATTACGGACTCTTGTGTTGCCGTATAGTTGACATAAGACAGCAAACATCCTGTGCAGCCACATGGTTGTCATTAGGCAACAAATGACTTGCACAGGCACATCGCTGTCATCAGGCGAAAATATGCCTTGCACAGTCACATGGCTGTCTTTAGGCAACAAATGACTTGCGCAGCCACATGGCCGTCATTAGGCAGCAAATACTTGTCTGCCGTACAGTTGCCATTAGGCAGCAAATATCCTGCACTGCCACATGGATGCTAATAAGAAGCAAAAGTTCTGCATTGCAAGACGGTTACCATTATCAAATTCTCTGCGTGCAGCATGTACATCCGTCCGTGAGATTAAGCATTAGCATGCCTATGCTATAAACCAACGCGAAAAAGATTACTAATTTGCATTATTGTGCTATAATAGGGACAGAATGATTCGATAAGGTATCGTAAGGAGTTTGCGGAGGGAGAGAATATGAACCGATTTTTATTGTATTTGAAAATCGTTATTAATTTTCTGATTTTTTTTGTCGGAGCTTTATTGTTAATTCTGATGTTACCTAAGCTGCTTCGGTTTTTTATGCCCTTTGTCATTGGCTGGATCATTGCAATGATGGCTAATCCGCTGGTGCGTTTTCTTGAGAAAAAAGTAAAAATACATCGTAAGCACAGTTCAGCTATATTTTTAGTACTCGCGATCGGTGCAATTATTGGAGCGGCAGCATTAATTATTTCCCTTCTTGTTAAAGAGGCGAGAGGCTTGATTGAGGATATGCCGGATATCCTTATTAATGTAAGGAACCAGTTCCATGAGGCGACCGAGGCGATACGCAGATTTTCCAGAACACTGCCGTCAAATATACAGGATATCATTAACAAGCTGATGGATGGAATTGCAAATTATACCTCGAATTTCTCCGAGCAGATGGAGCTGCCGACAATGAGTACGGCGGGAGACTTTGCAAAGAATATAGCCGAGGGTTTTTTGGGATTGATCGTGATTATACTTTCTGCTTATTTCTTTGCAGCAGGGAGGGATGAGATTACTGGAGGGCTGAAAAAACACCTGCCAGAATCCTTCACTAATTATTGGCGTCTGATCAGTGATAATTTTAAGGCAGCTTTTGGGGGATATTTTAAGGCACAGTTTAAAATCATGTTTATACTGACTATTATTATGTTCATCGGTTTTGAGGTATTAAGGGTGGGATATTCCTTTCTCTTTGCTCTGGGAATAGCATTTCTGGATGTCCTCCCTGTCTTTGGAACCGGGGCGGTGCTGTGGCCCTGGGCAATTATTGATGTTATTACCGGTAATTATATCAGAGCAGTGGGACTGGTCATCATTTATCTGATCTGTCAGGTGGTGAAGCAGGTACTGCAGCCTAAGATGGTGGGAGACAGCATAGGGCTGCATCCTCTTGCAACCTTGTTTTTTATGTTTGTTGGTTACCGGTTTTATAGTGTGCTTGGAATGATCATCGGAATTCCCATCGGTATGGTCCTGGTGAAATTATACCGCATCGGTATGTTTGACCGTATTATCAGAGGTTTCCGGATTATTGCCAAGGATATCAATGAATTCAGGAAGTTTTAGAATGGAATATTTTTAATGATGCTGTACAAACCGGGAAAATATGTGGTAATATTAATTTAATTTATCTATGTGAAATACGATACAAAGGATACCCATTATTTTATTAACATATGGTAAGTGGCTTGCCGCCTGCCGTTGTTTGAGGAGCACATTTTATGAAAGGTAACAGAAACGAAATTGATAATGACGAAATTATCACAGCCGATGAGATCAAGTTAATTCTTGATTGTTATCGGATCGGCAAGAAGCCGTTAGCCAAGCTTCTGGGCTGGGGGGAAACGACAATAATACGTTACATGGAAGGGGATATACCCACCAACGAGTACTCCAATAAGCTAAAGGCAATATTAAATGATCCCGAGTTTTATTATGATCTTCTTTGCAGAAGAAAGGAATGTTTAACCGGTGTGGCCTTCAAGAAGAGTAAGAAAGCGGTCATGTCAAAGATAATGTCTTCCAAGATTTATGCGGCTACATATTATATTGTGAACCGATGCAATGCCGAAATCTGTCCCAGCTATATCCAATTCCTGCTTTATTATGCTCAGGTATTCTCGTTGGCGCTGTATGATAAAGAGCTGTTCCTGGAAGATTGCGGGATAAACAATGAGCATATGCCGTTTTTAAAGCTGTATGAGGGCATGAAGCGCTGCGGTATTCATACTTTGGAAGGCGGAGAGGAGTTTCTCACGCCGGAGGAAATTGATCTGGTAGACTCAGTGATGGAAGCCTTCACCTGGTATGGTCCAAAAGCACTGCATTCGATGACTTCCTATGAGAAGTCCATGATGAAAATATCCAGAGATAAGTATAATAATAAGATTATTTCCAAGGAAACACTTAAAACATATTTTAAGGATATCCTGGAGAATTATCAGATTAAGAGCAGCAAGGAGATCGGGAAATATCCGGATCACAGATTTCTGGATATTAAGGAATTGAACAGATAAATATTTTTTTTATGAGTTATGTGAAAAAAATATCAATAAACCTAAATTTGGTACAGTCAAAAAACAAAAATTCATGGAAGTTAAGATTTGAAAAGGGAAAGTGGATTATTCCGGATAACTAAGATCGGAATCAATACACTTTCCCTCGTTATTTGCTCTTAAATTAAGATCTGGGAATTCATCAGTCCGGCAGGCCGATTTCGGCGGATACGAATCTCTGCCCTTAGCATGAACTATTTCCGGATTAATGTAGCTCAGATTGATATCAGCTATTCTGCCTGTTTCTGCGGTCCCTCATTCTCATGGTAGAATCAAGAATTTTTTTACGGATACGAAGACTTACCGGCGTAACCTCCAGCAACTCATCTGTTTCGATGAATTCCAGAGCCTGTTCCAGACTCAGCACCTTGGGCGGTGTCAGCCGCAGAGACTCGTCTGCACTGGAGGAGCGTGTATTGGTAAGCTGCTTTCTCTTGCACACATTTACCTCAATATCCTCAGCCTTGGGATTTTGTCCGACCACCATACCGGCGTAAACCTTTACCCCGGGGCCGATAAACAGGTTACCGCGTTCCTGGGCATTGAAAAGTCCATAAGTGATGCTCTCGCCGGACTCATATGCAATCAGGCTGCCGGTCTTGCGGTACTGGATATCACCCTTGTACGGACC
>JAEZFH010000355.1 GCA_023437885.1 Bacillota bacterium
TCATGATATTCAGACAATGAATGAGCTGAGAAGAATACTGAACGAAATCGATCCCAGCATTCTCATCTATGGTGAGGGCTGGACCGGAGGCTCGTCGCCGCTGCCGGAGTGGATGCGCGCCTTAAAAACCAATGTGAAGAATATGAATTCAGGAATTGCAGTCTTTAGCGATAACCTTCGGGATAGCGTGAAGGGAAGTGTATTCCATAGTACGGAGCAGGGATTTATCAGCGGGAAAGGCGGGCTGGAGGAATCAATTAAATTCGGTGTTGCCGGTTCCACCTGGCATCAGGGGGTGGACTACGGCAGAGTCGTATCTTCCGGCAATGCACCCTGGGCAGGGGAGCCGTCACAGACCGTGAACTACACCTCAGCTCATGACAATCTGACGCTATGGGATAAGCTGGCCCTGTCCAATCCCGAGGAAAGTCTGGAGAACAGAATTCGGATGAATTTGTTAGCCGCTGCAATTATATTTACCTGCCAGGGGATTCCCTTTTTCCAGGCGGGGGAGGAATTCCTTCGCAGCAAGCCCCTGAATGAGGAGGGAACCGAATTTGATGAGAACAGCTACCGTTCCCCCGACACTATAAACAGCCTGAAATGGGATCGGTGCCATGAATACGGGGAAGCCATAGAATATTACAAGGGTCTGATTGCCTTTCGAAAAGCACACAGGCTGCTGCGTCTGACGAAAGCGGAGGAGCTGCGTGCGTGCCTGAATTTCCTGAATTGGTCCCATCCCAATACCATAGCATTTCTTCTCTCAGATGAAGAGGAGGAAATTTGCGTGATATATAATGCGAATCAGGAGAAAAAGAGGATAGCCATTCCGGAAGGGGACTGGGGAATCTATGCAAAGGGGCTGAAGGCCGGATCCACAGTGCTGGAGCACCACCCCGGCGGGAGTGTGGATGTCGAACCGATCTCTGCAATGCTTCTGGTTAAGCAGGAAGCGCGTTAATATTTGACTAAATACTTTGAAAGAAGGACGCCGGGGGCAGTGCTTGAGCAGCTCCGGCTGTCAGTAAGGGAGGAATATCCGTGGAATATAAGGTCAGACGATGTCTCGAATGCAATAAGGAGTTTCCGGTACCGGAGGATCTGGAAGAATGCATCTGCATGTATTGCGGTGCAAAATTCCGGATACAGCCGGAACAGGAGGAGACAGAGACTGCCCCGGCGATGGAGGAGCAGCTCTTATCGGCTTATCAGCAGGCAATGTCCGGGATAAACATATTATATGAAGAGTATGAAAAAATGCTGCCTCAGTTTACAAGTCAGGATTACAGTCCAAGCTTTCAGGAATATACAAGGAAAGCCCGGAGCGTGTTAATTCCTGCGGACCGGTATGCTCTGCTCTCCCGTGAAGCCGGAGAGAGGGTGGTAGGAGAGATCACAGAGGCTTTGCTGGCATTTGTTGAAAGTAAGGTACCATCGAATCAGGGTCTGTTTGCCCGGAACGCAGGTGCACGCAGGATCGATCAGTTCCGTTTCTTCCTGGCGGTTTACCTGGTTCCGATGCTCGGGCATGTCAGGCTTGGGATTAGTGAAGTGCTGGCGGACCGAATTCTGAACGACTGGAAGAAGAGGTATCCAGGGTACGAATTTAAAAAAGCAACCTTTGAGGATCTGGAGGAGGGCTTCAAACGAAAGGGACTGTGCTTTATCACTTCCGCCGTGTGCGAAACGCTGAATAAACCGGACGACTGCTATGAATTATTCAGATTCCGGCAATTCCGGGATGAGTATCTTGCCGGGACGGAGGAAGGCAAAGGACTGATAGAACATTACTACCGGATTGCGCCGGTCATAGTGACTTATATTAACCTGCATTCGGATGCAAAGGAGAGATACCGCAGGATATGGGAGACGCATCTGCTTCCCTGTCTGAAGGATTTGGAGGACGACCGGCAGGAGGACTGCAGGAAACGCTATACAGAAATGGTAGAGCGGCTGGCAGCGCAATTGCCTGTCGGCAGTTTTAGATTAGAGAGTTGTTAACAACGGATACCTAAGCCGGAAGTGATAAGGGCGAAAAAAAATAAAGACAAATTAACTATGAGCTTTCGTAAAAGAGTAATCTCAATTTTACGAAAGCTTATTTTGTTAACATAAGTCAGTTGCTATGGACGAGCGTCGTTGTTTATGACAAGTAAAATAGCTTGCAGTTTTATTTTATTTTCTATTCCGAAAAGTGAAAATTTAAAACCAGTTTATTACAAGATAACAACACTGAGCAAAAAAGAACAATTTCATTTCATGACTATTTACTAAATAGCATGTAAAATAAGTATAGAAATACAACAAAAAACTAGTGCGGAATATAGTTTATTTGGGCGATTTTCATATATTTGGCGCTGAGCTTTTTTAAGGGAGGAGTTAATAAAATGTCTAATTCGATGGTGTCGGCGAAATCACCTTCAAAGGGTTTGGCGAGGAAGAAAAAAACGATTATTTTGCTAAGTATGCTTGCTCCGGGAGCAATTTGGCTTATCCTGCTGCGATACCTGCCGATGTTCGGTGTCGTAATTTCGTTTCAGAGATTTAAGATTTATACAAAAGATCCAACGCTACTTAATAATATTTTACATAGTAATTGGGTAGGCTTCAAAAACTTTGAGTTCTTATTTGCCAACTCGGACTCCTGGAAAATGATTAGGAACACCGTTGGTTATAATGCGCTGTGGATTATACTCGGAACGGTCATCGCAGTAGCTTTTGCAATTATGCTAAGCCTGCTGACCAAAAAGTTCGTGGCAAAAGCTTATCAGACTTTGATGTTCTTTCCTTATTTTCTAAGCTGGGTTGTTGCTAGTTTTTTCTTAATGGCATTTTTAGATGCGACAAATGGCCTTATCCCTAATCTTCAGAAGCAGCTGGGGATGGAGGTAACCCAATGGTATATGAATAATAAGCCATGGCCCATCCTTTTGACGGTTGCTTATCTTTGGAAGAATATCGGCTATTCGACAGTTCTTTACTTAGCGGCAATTACGGGTATCGACGGCTCGCAGTATGAAGCAGCAAGCATTGACGGGGCAACGAAATGGCAGCAGATCCGATTTGTGACACTTCCTCATTTAAAGACTATGGTAATCATCCTGTTTATCATGAGTGTAGGACGTATTGTTAATTCGGACTTCGGATTGTTCTATCAAGTGCCTCTAAACTCCGGTCCTCTGTTTCCTACCACACAGGTTATGGATACCTACGTATATCGTGCATTTCTTGCTACTAATAACCCTGGTATGAGTGCGGCAGCCAGTCTGCTGCAGAATGTAGTTGGCTTCTTCTGTGTCTTAATTGCTAACTCAATCGTACGCAGAATAGATGAAGAAAGCAGTTTGTTCTAGGAGGAGGAGAATATGAAATCGGATACTGTAAAAATTGTTTCAGCTAAACGTAGGTCTAGAGTCAATAAGATCAGTCTGCCTTCTGAGGTTGCTATTAATATTATACTTGGTCTCTTTTGCTTACTTTGTGTTATTCCGTTTATATTTGTAGTTATCATTTCCTTTAGTGCAGAAGATAGTATAAAGGAAATTGGCTACTCCTTTACCCCGATCAAATGGTCACTGGAAGCATATGAATTCGCCTTCCGTTCAAACAGAGCAATTTGGCGTGCTTATTTTAACAGCTTTTTCATTACTATATTGGGTACGGCCTTAAGTGTTTTGGTTTGTGTACTATATTCTTACCCGCTATTTCGAAAGGATTTTAAGTATCGTAATTTTTTTACCCTCTTCTGTTTCTTTACCATGTTGTTTGGAGGAGGACTGGTACCTACCTACTATGTATGTAAGAATATGCTGGGCCTAAACGATAATTATGCGGCGCTCATTATACCTGCATTGTTTAATCCGTTTAATATCATTGTTATGCGTACATTCTTCCAAAGCTCGGTACCGACGGAACTGATTGAAGCGGCTGCGATTGATGGCAGCGGTGAATATAACACCCTGTTTAAAATAATTGCTCCGATTGCGAAGCCAGGAATTGCTACCATTGCTTTACTGAATGCATTGGCATACTGGAATGAATGGTACTTGGCCATGCTGTATATCCGAACGGAAGCACTTTACCCTCTGCAGTATCTGCTCATGAGAACGCAGCAAAATGCAGAATTTTTAACCAGGAATTCCGCTATGCTGGGAGCGGAGATTTCAAAGCTTGTACGTGAATTACCGCAGCAAAATTTACGAATGGCGCTTGCTGTACTGATTGTAGTACCGATTGCATTCGCTTATCCATTCTTCCAGCGCTTTATCATATCGGGCCTTACCATAGGCTCAGTAAAAGGGTAAGAACGGCTGTTTAACATAAGACGGTCGCTTACATAAATAATATTATTTGGGAGGGTTTATTAATGAAAAAAGTACTATCAATTGTCCTGACAATCATGATGCTGACCGTACTACTTGCTGGTTGCGGTAAGGCAAAAACAGAAGAGACAGACACAAAAACTCCAAGCAACAACGTAACTGAAGCTCCGAGTACGGATGCTGAGGAGCCGGCACCAACAGAAGAAGCACAGATTGATATATCGGAGCCTGTTACATTAACCTGGTATCTTAACGGAAATACTGTTTCCGATGACACCGCAGTACTGGCAAAAGCGAACGAATACCTGAAAGAGAAGTTGAATGTAACTCTGGATGTTATCTGGGGTACCTGGAATGACTTTGATAGTAATTCAGTACTCTCCATTAGCGGTGGCGACAACGTGGATATTTATTTCACCAGCTCCTGGACTAGAAATGAGTATAATGCATATGCTAAAAATGGTGCATGGCTTCGCCTGGATCAAGAGGATAATAACCTGATCGAAAAGTATGCTCCGGACTATTGGAACATGCTTCCTGAGATTTTGACGGAAAGTGCTAATGTTCCAGGGACTGATGGAGATGGCGTATATGCGATTCCTGGCTTAAAGGATTATGCTACCCAGAACTGCTGGGACGTGAATGTAACATTGTTAGAAAAATACGGTTATACCATTGATGATATTAAGAATACGGATTATTATGGCTTTGGTGAGATCCTTAAGACTGTAAAAGAAGGAGAAGGCAAAGACTTCTATCCACTCTTAGTTGAGGGTATGGTTCTGGAAAGAATGGTAAATAATTCGATTATCGTTACCGGCGATTCCGGAACTAGTAATATGCTTTCTTATTATATCGATCCTACCGATGTAACAAAACCGGGAAGTGGTGGTAATAAGATGCTTAGCAAATTTGAGACACCTGAATATAAGAAATTTGCTGAAAAGACACGTGAATATTATTTAGCTGGCTATATTGATCCTCAGATGGCTATTCGTGATCAGGCAAATGCCGCTCGTGTTACTGCACAGGATTCAGCAAAATACCTCATCGGTACACAGAGCTATTCTCTTGGATATGAAACTCAGGTAAGCGCAGATCGTAAAATTGAAGTACAGATGGTTCCTGCCACACCTGCTTATGTAGATACCACAGCTTCTCAGGGTTCTATGTTTGCTATTTCAGCGGGCTGCAAGAATCCGGAAAGAGCAGTTATGTTCCTTAATCTGGTAAATACTGATCCATACCTTATGACTTTATTAAACTTTGGTATTGAAGGTGTTCATTATAACCTGGTGAATGGCGGCGAAGTTAAATTTATACAAGAAGCTCGTGACACTTACAGACCTTGGACCAATGGTATGGGTAATGTCACCATTCTTCCTCCGCTGGAAGGTCAGGGACTTAATTTCTATGATACCTTCAAGGAATACTATGCATCAGCAAGTGCAGTTCCGGTGAATGGATTTGTCTTTGATCAATCAAAGGTTGAGACGCAAATGGGTGCTTTAGCAAACGTGGCTCTGGAATATGATCTTGCGCTTAATACCGGTTCCATTGATCCTGCTACAAATTTACCTGAATTTATACAGAAACTAAAAGACAATGGTATTGATGAAGTTGTGGCTGAGGCTAATGCTCAATTAGAAGCATTCCTTGCTCAGTAGATAAATTGTAACCATTAATATAATTTAAATAAGACGTGTCGTATATTAACTAGAATCTTAATATACGACACGTCTTTGTTTATGACAAAATGAATTAGTTTGAGATTTTGAAAGCTTGCTTGCAATAATGCGTACGCGCATGCGAATCGGAGAAACTCGCGCAGCGTGTTTTCTTACGGTTTGAGATCAAAAGAGAAACGGGAGGACATAGAATGCGTAAGGTGCTAAAGAATTCTAAGTACATAGATCCATCAGATAAGAATTGCGATGGGAATGGTGGAAAAAATAAGAAAAGCATCAGTAAAATCATTAATAATGTATTTTCCATACGATTTAAATTAATTGCATCTTTTCTGGTGCCCATCGCATTCATCATAATATTAGGTACTGTTTCCTTTCGGGTAGCGGCTGACAGCATTGTCCGTAATTATGAAACTGCAACCGTTCAGTCCATTGATATGGCTAGTGAGTATCTGAGTTTTGGCTTGGAGGCAGCAGAAGATACTGCGATCCAGTATATGGGAGAGGATAACGTTACAAGACATGTTTTAAATCAACATAGCAGTAATGCCACGGAATATAGGGTTAGAGAAGACAGAATTATTAATCTGTTAAGGACGAAAAAGAGTACGGATGATTTTATCGAGAATATTTATATCCTATCGGATCAAGTTCCATCCATTGCAACGGTTCCCAATCTGGGAAGCAATCTATATGAGGGCTTTACTAAAACTGATCTCGGTATTTATCTGAAGAAAAATCGAATGAAGCATACATGGATTGGGAAGAATGAATATCTGGACGGTAAGCTTGGAAACACCGACGGCGGCTATGCCTTGCGCTATGTACGTAATTTTACATCCGCAGAGGCTCTCATGGTGATTGATATTAGTGAGGATACAGTAGATAAGATTCTTGAAAATCTTAAGATTGACCAGAGCGGCTTTCTTGGGATTGTTACCGAGGATGGGAGAGAAATCATATTAAATGATACTGAAGGTGAAGAGAAGCTATTCTATGGAAAAGCCTTTTATCAGGCTGCTGTAACAGCGAAGGAGGAAACAGGGGCAGAATACGTCGATTATCGCGGACAGGGTTATCTGTTCATGTATTCCAAGATAGGGGATACCGGCATCGTGATCTGTTCGCTGATACCGGAAAAAACGATTACCAGCCAGGCAGACAATATCAAGTTAATAACCTATGTAATTGTAATCATAGCGTGTATGATAGCGGTTTTCATCTGCTTCGGGATATCAATCGGTATTGATAAGAGCATAAAGGAGATTATTACCGGCCTTAAAAAAGCAGCAAAGGGTGATCTTACCGTTTGCTTCCATTCCAGGGGCAGGGATGAGTTTCATTTCCTGATTAATGAAATACAGAATACCTTCCTGAATATGAAATCTTTAATTATGCAGGTAAAGAAATTAAGTGGTGAGGTATCAAACTCCTCCGTTGATGTGACAAACACCTCCGGGATGTTTTTTAAATCTACTGAGGATATTACATCCGCCATTCTTGAGATTGAGCAGGGTATCTCTCAGCAGGCAAAGGAAGCAGAACAATGCCTGACGCAGATGGACCAGTTATCTCAAAAGATTGCGCTCGTGAGTAATAATACCAAGGAAATTGCAGAAATCGCAGATAGAACAATACATAGTACAAAGGACGGGGCAGTTGTAACAGAGCACCTAAATCAACAAACAATGACAACCATAGAGATCACAACGGATATCATTAATATAATTGACCAATTGGCGGAGAAATCTTCCTCCATTCATAGTATCGTGAATGTAATTAATGAGATTGCAGACCAAACGAATTTACTATCCTTAAATGCTTCAATCGAGGCGGCACGTGCAGGAAGCTATGGCAAGGGCTTCTCGGTAGTTGCTAGTGAAATAAAGAAGCTTGCCGAGCAGTCTCAGAAATCAGTAAATGATATTAAGAAAATCATAAGCAGTATACAAGATGATACAAAAAATGCGGTGCAAATTACTCTTAAAGCAGAAAAGGCATTAAAATTACAGGATGGAGCTGTAAAAAACACAACAGAATCATTCTATAATATCTCAAATAGCGTGGAGGATTTGATGACTTATTTAAACCATATTACTGATAATGTGGGTAATATAGAGGATGCAAGAATCAGTACTACGGAAGCGATAGAGAATATATCGGCAGTAATGGAAGAAATTGCAGCTTCCACGAATACCGTGAATCAGAGCTCCAATTTGCAGCTATCATCGGTAGAAACCTTGAATCAATCAGCAGGCAACTTAAATGAGAATGCAAAAAATCTGGTGAATGCAGTGCTTAAGTTTCAGATATAATTCATGATACGAGAAGGGGCTTTCCGGTTCGTCATGTCGTATTTATGCGGGGATAGATGGAAAACTCTGCTGCTTATTATCATAAAGGGTTATAGATTGGCTTGGGTGGGGTTTGTAATGACCCACCCTTTGCTTTGCAGTCTTTTGATGTTTCTTTTTTCAAAACAGGTCAATTAATAATAAAATGATTGGATGAAATAAGTAGACAAATAAGGAGCTTGGTATTATCGTATGGATTAAAAAACCAAAGGACCAGGAGTATCGATGAGATAATTCCCGGTCCTTTGCATATTTTTTCTGATTTTTACACATCCTAATCACAGCTTACAATGAATGGAACATGTATTTGCAGATATTGCGGAGGGATGTATGTTGAAAGAGGATTTCAAAAACTCAAAGGATAACCTGATGGGCAAGGCAAAAGAAACTGCAGGACGCTATATGGATAATGACCGCCTGGAACTGAAGGGTAAGCTGCAGACAATGAAATCCCAGGTTGGAAATAAGCTGGAGGACGTAAAGGAAGAGATGGCAGATAAGGCAAATGATGTCATTGACTGGGTTAAGCCGGACAAAAGGAATAAGAATTGATCGGATCGGCAGAAGGGAGAAGAGAAAATGCCAGAGATTGGAAACTTATTGGTATGGCTCATTTTGGGCGCAGTATCGGGATGGATTGCAAGCAAGATTACCGGTAATGATGCCAGGATGGGTTTTGGATGGAATCTGATTGTAGGAATTATAGGAGCTTTTATCGGAGGCTGGCTTGCCGGGATCTTCAATCTCGGTCCGGCTACCGGTTTAAACCTGTGGAGCTTCTTTATATCCATTCTCGGATCGGTAATTTTGCTATCCCTGGTCAATCTATTCCGGACAAAACTGAAATAATTCCGATGGAACGAGGTTTTTTGATAGCATCGGCCTAATCCCGTATCTCCAAAAGAGAGGTACGGGATTATAATTTATATATTGCTGTGATATAATGAGAGCGAAGTAGAGGATGGTGTGAAAAAGACACTCACACAGCAAGCTTGCTTGTGATTTCCGATTGGGCATTATATCATGAACACGATTTATGCTCATGATATAATGAAAGTATCTTGTGGATATGTAGGTTTACGATAAAAGAACAGGGATGAATTGGAGGACTTGTATGGAACCTGGGATACAGATAAGAATAGGGAAGGAAGAATATTTATTAATCAGCGGGTATCAGGAGCTTCAGGAATATCGGGCTGGGCTGAATCAGCTGGCACAGCAGGTATTTGGCTTGGATTTCGAAGGATGGTATCGCCTGGGCTATTGGACGCACCGGTATTGTCCCCATTCCCTGGTACATAATAACAAAATCGTTGCGAATGTATCTGTGAATCCGTTGGATTTTACAGCAGAGGGGAGGCTGTATCATACTCTGCAGATCGGAACGGTTATGACAGACCCGGATTACCGGAAGAACGGGCTAATTCGGGCATTATTTGATCTTATACTGGAGGAGTACCGGGAGAAATATGATCTGATCTATCTATATGCCAATGAGTCTGTCAGAGAATTTTATCCCCGGTTTGGGTTTGAGAAGGCGGAGGAATATATTTATTTCAACACCTATACCAGGAAGTCCGTATATGGATTCAGAAAGCTGGATGGCAAGTCGAAGGAGGACCAGGAGCTGCTGCTGAGGTTGCTGCAGAATAATACGGTCTCCGCAAAGTATACCTTAATGAATAATGCCTATCTGCCGATGTTTCATCTTACCTCTTACCTGGCGGAATGTATTTATTATTGTGAGGAGCTGGATCTGGCAACAGTGGTCAAGTACGGGGAAGCAGATATTTATGTGAATGAGATCTTCAGTACCGGGGCCTTTTCTATGGAGGATGTAATTTCGTCCCTGCTGGATCAGCCGGAGAGAAAGGTAAGATTCGGTTTCACTCCCGTTGACACAGCCTCCTTCCAATGTAAATTATTAGATACAGAGGACACTTTCTTTGTCATGGGGAATAATTTTATTCATAGGGGCTGTCTTCCAGTATTATCTCATGCTTGAGGAATTGATACGCAGTGTATTACTATAAAAGCGAAAAGCAAGTAAGGGGGGAATTATGAATATACAGATTTTTGGTACAGGAAAGTGCTTTAACACCAAAAAAGCAGAAAGATATTTTAAGGAGCGGGGAGTGAAGTTCCAACTGATTGATCTGGCGAAATTCGGCATGAGTAAAGGCGAACTGAACAGTATTAAACTTGCGGTGGGAGGGCTGGAACCTTTGATTGATCCCAATACCAGGGATAAGAACCTGTATGCCCTGCTGCATTATCTTTCCCCGGAGGATAGGGAGGCCAAGCTGCTGGAGAATCCAAAGCTGCAGTAGTGCGACGGCACATATTAACATATTAAATGCAGTAGTCGCGTTTAGAAGGTTGAGCGCAACGTTTAAAAGGGCTATCAATAACACCTGTCCAATAAGGAACCATACTTTATCTTTCAAAAACAATGACAATTTCATAGGATATACCCCTGCCCGCGCTTGGTAGATATGAAGTTCACAGCTCCGATTTCCTCTAACTTGCGCCGCAGGCGGTTGACATTCACGGTAAGCGTATTATCGTCTACAAACTCGTCCGTTTGCCATAGCTCATCCATCAGCTCATCCCTTGATACAATCCTGTCAGCATTCAAAATCAAAAAAGAGAGAATACGCAAGTCATTTTTTGTCAGTTCCATCGTGCGGCCTTGATACTCCATGCTGCTTTTCCCAAGGTACACGCGAACCCCCTTGTATTCAAGCTCACCCGCAGCAATCTGATTTGTGGAGCGTTTGAGCAGCGCTTCGATACGTGCCAGCAATATTTGCTTGTTATAGGGCTTTGTAATATAATCATCCGCACCAAGATTAAGCCTCATCAATTCGTCCATGTTTGTACTACGGCTTGTGACGATGATTATTGGTACAGAGGATTTCTTGCGAAGCTCACGGCAGACATGATAGCCATCCAGATAGGGCAGATTGATGTCCAGCAAGACCAAATCGGGGCTTACCGCAAGGGTATCTTCAACGACATTTTCAAAGCTGCCCTCAAATGCCGTGCAATTATAGCCGTATGTACGCAGTAGCTTGACTAATCCCTCTCTGATAACGGCTTCATCTTCAATAACGTATATTCTCATTGGATTTTCTCCTTCAATTTTTATAAGACCGGCGGCGTTAATTTTGCATTGTCAACCGGCTTTTCTGTATCATTTGGTATAAGCCAGACCGTTCCCACTTTTACAGCGCCGTGAATGCGCCCGTCCGCGCAATAATAGTTAATTCTGCGGGGCGTAACACCCCACTTTTTACTTGCCTCTTTCAGCGTCATATAATCCATGGGCAGCAACACTAAATACAGTATTATTTATTATACTTCGTTTTCTCGAATGAAACAAGAAACAAAGTGTAAATATAAGGAATTGTAATGGTCAATGTTATGAACTGTGGAGACATATCCGGAAAGAAAGGTCAACAGTAGAATGTAATAGGAAAGCGGTAAGGCGGCACGGACGGCAAAAAAGAAGTCCCGCAAGACGGTGAGCAACGAGTTATTCATATTCCCTCGTTATCTCGCCAACATCAGGAGCAAAGGACAACAGCCGAGCCTGCAAATCTTTTATGAGCTCATTACCCGTTATGACATATCGACAGACCAATTCTTTTTCCCGGTGAAGCCTGCCGATATATCATAAGTAAGGTTTTTTTCCATGGACATATTTGGAGCTTATTAGGGAAAGGAAAGCCTTGCTTAGACATAGCTTATGGAATATAATAGTAATATAATGAATTGTCTTCCGATGCAGCGGGAAATAGGAGGCTTGCCTTGGAAGCTTCATTCTATGCTTCTGCATCCGCTTGTAAAGCTTTCCATGCCAAGCCGGAGGAATACCCGTCAGTGGTGCAGAATTCAAGAAATTGATGCCGACATGCAGTTATGTATACAAAGGGGGTAATTCAATGGAAAGTAGAGCAATTAAGATTTATGCACCCATGAATAAGAGAATTGCAATGAAGATTATTCCAGGTCATTTTGCAACCGGTAACTCCCATATCAACCAGTATATTGACCTGACCACGATGAAAACCCGAATGAATGAAGCAGCGGAGGCCGCCAGAGTTTTGGCAAAGCAGTATATGAACAGTACCATAGTGGATACCATTGTATGCCTGGACGGCTGCGAGGTTATCGGAGCCTTTTTGGCACAGGAATTGTCAAGTGCCGGATTTCGTTCCATGAATATGCACCAGACAATTTATATTATTACTCCGGAATTTAATACCAACGGACAGATGATCTTCAGAAACAATCATCAGCCTGCGTTGTACGGCAAAAATATTCTTCTGCTGGCCGCTTCTGCAACCACCGGTGATACCCTGAGAAAGAGCCTGGAATGTATTCAATATTACGGTGGAATTGTGCAGGGCATCAGTGCAATTTTCAGTGCGGTGGACAGGGTGGACAGCAATCC